>NZ_LKCP01000075.1:0-2162 GCF_001518755.1 Bacillus sp. AM 13(2015)
CTGATCAGAAAATTTGGACAGATGAGAATGCTGAACTTTATTAGCAGACACCCTTCCATTAAGAAATTAATGCTTTGGGTAGAGAAACGGGGATTTGGTCCGTTATTTATTTTACTCTGCTTTCCTTTTACACCTTCTGCTGCCGTCAATGTGGTCGCAGGCTTATCAAGAATTAGCATGTGGCAATTTTCATTAGCTGCTTTAGCTGGTAAGTGTGTCATGCTCTTTATCATTAGTTTTATTGGTTATGACCTTTCTGCTTTAGTAAAGAATCCGTTAAGAAGTGTTTTTGCGGTTCTAGTTATCGTTTTATTATGGTATGTTGGAAAGAGAGTAGAAAATAGGTTGAACATTCGAATGAGCAAGCGTGAGGACAAAGGAGGCTCTTAATGAAAAAGAAGCCATTGTTATGGTTGATGATTATTACATGCATCGTCTTATTGTTCCAAGTAAAGAATTTCATGTTTGTGAAGTATAAAGTAGAAGGGGTTAGTATGGACCCCACATTTACAGATGGAACAGAATTATTAATCAACAAGTTCTCACCAAAACTCACGAAAATTAGCCGGTTTGATTATGTGTTATTTCACGGACCAAAAAATCAAATTTTGATCAAACGGGTCATTGGGCTCCCGGGAGAATCGATCAAGTATGTCGATGATCAGTTATTTGTGGATGGGGCAAAATGGAAAGAACCCTATTTAAAAGAGCAGAAAAAACATAAAATGGGGAATGTCCTGACAGGGGATTTTCAGCTGAAAGCCATCACAGGACATGATAAAATCAAAAAAAACCATTACTTCGTGATCGGAGATAACCGAATACATAGCTTTGACAGCCGGCATTTTGGAACGATTTCAAAAGATCAAGTAGTTGGTGTCAAAAGAAATCAGGATGAATAAAAAAGAGGCGCTCTGCACATGCAAAGCGTCTCTCTTTTTTATTTAGCGGCTTTATAATCAGGATGTCTTTTTGCCCAGACATGATGTAAGAATCGAAAAAACGGTGGCAGCATTGCTATGACAAGAATGATTCTAACGACTTGTACAGCTACTACAAAGGTTGAGTCCTCATGGAGTGTAACTGCTGTTGTTGCCATTTCTGCAATACCGCCAGGAGAAAAGGCAAGAATGGCTGTAATGACAGAAATACCTGTGACCTCAGCAATGGCAATTGAACTGAGAACCGTTGCAGCAATTAGTCCAGCTGAGCTGACGACGGCTACAATTAACGTGTTTTTTAGTCCGACAAACATCTGTTTATTCATTTTTGAACCGATGGTTGCACCTAGAAATACCTGTGATGCGATATTCGCTTGTGCTGGCCAATAAGGAATCAAATCATGACCTATGAGCGCACCTGCACCTACTTGAAGAGCAGCAACTCCTAACATGCTGCCAATCAGCCAAGGGGCAGGGAAATGAAGACGAACCGCCAGGCGTGACATAAGCCAGGCACCTAAAATAAGTGCAGCAGTCCACGAGATATTTGACAGGGTGAAAACACCGGATGAAAAGGCGCTCCCTTGAATGCCTGCAGCTGCATCCGCTGGATTTTTTGTATTTAAATAGAACACCGTAAATGGGATGGTGAGTACCACCATTAATACACGTGTTGTTTGTACGAGACTGACAACGGCTGTATTTGCTCCAACCTCTTGGGCAATCCCTGGCATAGCAGATAAACCGCCTGGTGCTGTGCCGACAAAGCTGGTCAGCATATCTGTTTTACTCAGCTTCCATAAGGCAAAGCCAGAGAGCATCGCCAGTAGAATAGAAAAAACGAGCATGAAACTCACAGGGAGCCAATGTTCAGCGAAAATATGAAGAACTTTCATGTTCATTTTTTGTCCGAGTTCGATTCCGAGAATAAATTGACCAAGGAGTAGCCATCTGCTGTGAATACGCAAGGTGTTGTTTCCTTTACGCTGAAACAGGGTGGGACGTCGCATGGCAATAAATGCAGCTGTGATTAATGTACCGATCATCCAGCCAATAGACATTCCTGTTAAAGACAAAAGAAAACCACCTAAACCGCTTATTGCGATCAAAATGAGATCGGTTCGAAGGCTGTTTCCTTGTTTCATCACATGTAAACCTTCTTCCTATAATTTTGTTCAGTAAGTGAAATGTTGTTATCTTCACTATAATACAAAAGTCTCT
>NZ_LKCP01000076.1:0-5627 GCF_001518755.1 Bacillus sp. AM 13(2015)
CATCAAACTTGATGTCTCATATAAATCATTTGAGAGTCAGGTGCACCGAACAGCATATCTCCGAACGAAATTTCAAGATCGTCTTGATGGAGGTCTTCCTAAGAAACAAGAATTTATGCTGTATCCAAAGGAACAGCAGCTCAATCTCGTATACGATTTTATATTAAGGGAGCTTCGTAACAGATATTAATCAAAAGCCAGCGGCAGAGCAGCCGCTGGACCTCTTATCTCATATGGACTTCATGCAATGTAAAAAGGGGGACATACATCATAAAGATGAATTCATTGAAACCAAATACGTATGTCTCGTCGTCTATTGGTTGTATTGGGAAATGACAGGGAAATGTGAATCCTTAGACGTATTTTCATCTATTTATTCATAAATCACAGAAGTGACACGAGCTTGTCTGTTACAATAAAAGAAATCAATTCTTGCGAAGTATTTTTATGTAGTAAAGGATGCTTATATTTGACCGATATGAACGAGTGGGATGAAGAAATGGAGGCTCTGTATGAAAAAACAATCACATTTGGTGCTGCTATTTATCCTAACAGTGACATTACTAGCAGCCTGTCAGCAAGCAGGTCAATCGCCTTCAAAACAAGACGCAAAAGAAGCTGCTTATGAACAATGGGTTCAATCTTATATGGATGAGTTAAATGAATCATATGAAAAGATGACCGATCAGTTTATCTCAGATGGACATGGAAAAATTCAAACAAATAAAAAATTGACAGAAGCGACGAAAGCATTTGATCGTGTGATTCAAAAAGGGCTTGATCATCAAGAAGTTCCAGCCGCTTATCAAAAGGCCGATCAACAATTAAAGACAGGCCTGGCTTCATTTGAAAAAGGGGTTAGTAAGGTGGAGAAGCTCTTGAAGCATCCCGATCAAGAAAAGCTGTTTATATCCGCTACCCATCATTTTCAGGATGGCTTGCAGCAGACAGCCGCATTTATTGAAGAAGTAGGTCAGATTCAGCAATCATCCTAAAAAAGCTTGGAAGGTTTACTTCCAGGCTTTTTTAGATGTGCAGTATTTTCTTTAAACGGCGAACGCCCTCTTGAATCATGCTATCGTCCGTACAGGCGAATCCTAGCAGTAATCCCTTTCGATTGCTTTCAAAACAATAAGGACTTAAGGGATAAATGCCAACGCCAGCTGCCTTTGCTGCTTCAATGCTTCCTTTTTCATCAAAGTCTGGTGTTCCTTCTAAAAAGACATGAAGGCCCGTATCGGTTCCATAGATACGGAAGTGTTTGTCAAATTGATGTGCCAAAAGGGCTTCCATCATGGCCGCCTGTCTTTTTTTATACAGCTGTCTCATTCGCCTGACATATCGGGTGAATTCTCCTTCTTTGAAAAAAGAAGCAAGTGTGATTTGTTCCATAATGGGCAGCTGTCTTTGAATGAGTGATTGCAGTGCGGCAATTTCTTTTATGACTGCTTTGGTACCGATAATGGCAGCAAGCCGGATGCCAGGCGCCAGCACCTTTGAGAAGCTTAAGATGTAAATCACATGCTCGGGTGCTTCTGAAAATAGGGAAGGGAGCGGCCCGCCATGGTAACGATAATCTCCATCAAAATCATCCTCTAATATATAAGACTGATGGCTGACAGCAAACTTTAGCAGCTGCTGCCTTCTGTTTACACTCATACATACTCCAGTTGGACGCTGATGGGAGGGCGTCACAGCAATCAGTTTTGTTCGCTGGGGCAATGTATTCACCATCATTCCTTCTTCATCAACTGGTGCGGGGTGAATGTTCATTTCGCGATGCATAAACGACAGCCTTGCCCCAGGAAAACCTGGATCTTCAACAGCTACTGTATCCCCTTTTTTAAGCAATACCTGTGAAATCAAATCAATGGCTTGCTGGGTGCCACCTGTTAACACCATTTGATCTTCTTCTACTTCAATCCCGCGCTCAACAGATAAATATTGGCGTATTTCTGAACGCACTTCCCATAATCCATGCGGGGAGGAATAGCCCCAATTCTTCATATCTAATCGCTGTAATGCTTTCATGAGCGAGCGTTTCCATATGTTTTGAAAGTGGTCATCGATCGCCGGTTCCTGATGACGAAAATCAATATCGAGCTTCTCATGAAATTGATTGGCTGACAGCCAATGGTCCATTTGTTTTTCGGCTTCTTCAAAGTGAGGTCTTATCGGAGGTGGGAAAGGCGGTTCACTTTGATGGGGAGGGGAAGCTGTATATTGATCACTTGAAATGACCTTTGTACCGCCTCTTCTAGATGTGCTGACGTAGCCTCTTGCCAGCAGTTCATCGTAGGCAAGCTGGACGGTTGATCTTGATACATTAAGCTCCTGTGCGAGCACTCTTGTCGGTGTTAACTGATCGTCAGGATGCAGTTTTTGTGAATGAATTTTTTGAATGATCTCATTTACGATTTGCTGCCAGAGCGGGGTGGCGCTTGAACGGTCTAAATGAATATACATCGTGCACCTTCTCTCGTTTTCACATCATAAGATGATGATGACACGGAATTATGGACTGGTCAATAGTGCCGTTTTTGGATGTAGGAAGTAAGCCAAATGGTGTGTACACTGTTCTCATATGCAATGACATAGAGGAGAGAGTCAAATGATCCCAGCATCCAAAGAAGAAACGGCACACTTATCCATGATCCCGTTTATTTTCGTTTTACTTGGTCTTTTTATGATTACGATTGCTGTGAATCTGCAAGTGCCCCTTTATACGGCGTATGCAGAACAAGCAGGGTACGGAAAGGCGGCAACAGCACTTGTATTTGCTGCGTATGTCTTCGGACTCATTCCAGTTTTGCTTTTTCTTGGCGGCATTTCTGACCGGGCTGGACGCAAACCGATTTTATTGGTTGCGCTTAGCTTTTCGTTATGTGCCACCTTGTTGATGATTGTACATCCTTCCATACAGATGCTTTTTGCTGCCCGGCTGCTGCAAGGTGTCGGTCTTGGTCTTAGCGTTGGAACATGCACCGCATATTTGATTGCTTTATATCCTGAGAAATCAAGCTGGATTCCAACTTTTATTGCATTATGCAGTTCGGTTGGATTTGGAGGCGGTGCTCTTTTTACGGCACTTCTTTCTTTTCAGCGTGTGTCGCTCACGCCGCTTAGCTATTGGATTGTGCTGGCCTTTTTGTTCTTAACTATTGTGGGTGTCTTCTTTTTCGTTCCGCCTGTCCAAGGAGATTCAGGTAAACCGATGATGAACATGCCAAGATTTCCAAAAGGAACAATGCCGGCGAATGCAGCCATTGCTATCGCGTGGTCGGTGTGCGGCCTTGTCATTTCAATTTTGCCAGCACAGCTTAAATTAAATGGTTATGAATTGTGGGTAGGACCGGCGCTCTTTTTGATTAATATGGCAGGTGTCCTGATGCAGCCCTTTGTGCGCAAGATGAATAGCAGCACAGCGCTTCTTTTGGGGTTTATCTGTCTTCCATGCGGATATGGCCTCTTGCTATACGGTGCAAACAGCGGATCTATCTTCCTTGTGCTTGCCGGAACGATGCTGGCGGGTACTGCCTGCTATGGATTTACTTATTTAGGCGGACTTCAGCTCATTGTTGAGCGAGGGAAAAAAGAGGCGGCTAGAGCCGTTGCAGGCTATTACTTGTTTGCTTATTTAGGTCTTGGTATTCCAAGTGTGTTTGTTGGCCTCTTCGCTGATATTTACGGTACTCAACTCGTATTAACCCTATTTTTCTTGCTCGTTTTGGCTGCCTGCCTCATTTTATTCATCTCAGGTGTCAGACAGAAACAAAAGTAAGGTGTCCATCTTTCTCTTTCTCCTCCAATTCGTTTAAAATATAGAGAGGAGAGGGGAAGATGAACATGAAAAAAGTGCAGCTGGACGGCGCAGTGTGCAGGTCGCAAGAAGAGCTTCACGATCAGCTAAAAAACGTTTTACACCTTCCTGATTATTACGGGAAAAACCTTGATGCTCTTTGGGACTGTTTAACAGGAGAGGTGAATCTTCCAGTAGAACTGACATGGGTGAATTTTCAAACGAGCAAAGACGCTCTTGGCGATTATGCTGAGAGGTTGCGTCAGTTATTTCAAGAAGCAGAAGAAGAACTGAAGGGACAATTTCAATTTGATATTCAATCATGATGGAAAAAGCAGCCGCTGCCGCAGGCTGTTTTTTGATTTAGATTTGTAAATAGGTGAGCTGTCTGAAGCTTAAGATTGTGGATTCATAAAAATATGTTGTATGAAGGAAACTTTCATCAAAATATGTTATAGTGGGACCTACATTGATAGACTAAGATAGAGTGAGGGTTCGGAAAGGATGAAGGAAAAAACAAGATCAAAAAGAAGACTAAGGCCTTGGGTCAAAGCCGTGCTGTTTATCATGGCATTTGTCATGGTGATGGCAGTGTCCGTGACTGGATACGCATATTATAAAATTTCAAAAGCGTCGAATAAGGCGCAAGTATCATTAGAAAGAGGAGACACCTCGCAAAAGCGTGTGAAAGCTTTTGATCCAGGAAAAGACAGCTTTTCGGTGCTGCTGCTTGGAATTGACAGCCGTCCAGGTGAAACGGTAGACGAAGCAAGAAGTGATGCGGTCTTACTGGCGGCGGTGAACCGAACAGACAAAACCATTAAGCTTCTCAGTATTCCTCGTGATTCTTATGTGGATATACCGGGAAGAGGATATGATAAAATTGCTCACGCTCATGCGTTTGGAAGTGCAGATTTGTCAGTCAAAACGGTCGAAAACTTGTTGAACATTCCTGTAGACTATGTGATTTCAGGGAACTTTAAAGCATTTCAAGACATTGTGGATGAGCTAAACGGAATTGATGTAACGATTGAAGATGAAAGCATCGTAAAACAGATGGAAAAGGATTCAAAAGGAAAAGTTCAAGTGCAGACAGGCACTCATAGACTGAATGGCGAAGAAGCTTTAGCCTTTGTGAGAACGAGAAAAGCAGACAGTGATCTCATGCGCGGAAAGCGCCAAATGGAAGCACTTCAAGCCATCTTTGAAAAATCTAAATCGATTTCTTCGATCCCGTCATACGACAACATCATTGATACGCTTGGTGATAATGTCTCAACCAATCTTTCCATGAAACAGTTCATCGGTCTTTTTCCATTACTGAGCTCATTGAAATCAGTAGATACCATTCAGCTAAAGGGACATGATTATCAGCCTGGGAATGTGTATTATTTTGAGTTAGATGGACCAGGATTAAACGAAGTGAGAACAGAGCTGAGAAAACAGCTTGAATTATCATAAATAAGTAGGAGCCTGCCGCCGCGGCAGGCTTTTTTTGCATGTGTAACGCGCAACATTTCAGCCTATAGTTCATTTGTTTGTTGGAGAAAATATCGAGTCAGCAGTTCCTCTACCCGGTGACGTATACGCGGATTAAAGTATTTATGCTTTTCTTCATAGCCATTTATGATAAATAGATACGTTGTAAATCCCTCATCGTGTTCAATTTGCTGTACTTTCATACTTTCTTTACGTAAATGCTGCTTCAGTTCATAAAGTGCTTTCTGTGCTTCCTTTAACACAGAGGTCACAAGCTGAATGTATGGTTCATTTAATTTAAATGTTTGATGTTGTTATTTAGTGTGTCAGATCACGATTGAGGATGGAG
>NZ_LKCP01000077.1:0-17710 GCF_001518755.1 Bacillus sp. AM 13(2015)
TTGCCTTGGCAGTCTCAGCAATTAACCTCATTCCACTCATACGCAATAACGTCCATGCCAGCCCCCAAGCGCAGCGGCAAATCAGCAGCAGCCAAAAACCGCTCACACCATATAGCATCGTGGTTACTGATGCAATCAATATAGCGATCAATACACCTGTTTTCATTGGGACAAACCGATAGAGCCACCAAACGGCAGGCGTTAGCGGGATGCGGATGAATCGGTTGATGGACAGCAGCAGCCCAACCTCCCAAATAGATGATAAACCAATCTCTTTCCAATAGATCGGAAGAACAATATAAAGCATTGAATCCCCAATCAGTGCAAATGCTGTGATAAGCGATATTGACACCACTTGCTTTTGACGATGATCCATTTTCCCTTCCCCCTTCGCTATCTTTACAATAAGGGATGCCTTATAATAAATCTAATGAATGTTTTTGATTGAACCATCAAAATAATTGATAGGTGGTGCAAAGTTGAATTTACATGCTCTTCGAATTTTTGCAAAAGTCGCAGAGACAAAAAGTGTTACACAAACAGCAGACGTGCTATCTTTGACACAGCCAGCTGTGACGGCTCAGCTTAGAAGCATTGAAAGTGAGATCGGGTTCCGTCTTTTTAAACGAAATGGCAGAGGGATTACACTTACGGAAATGGGGAAAATTCTATACCCTTATGCCCGGCAAGTGTTCGAGGCTGAAAAGGAAGTAGAATATCAGATTGCACTTTTACAAAACGGAAAAAAGGGGCGGCTCCGCATCGCTTCTACCTATGTACCACTCAACTTTTTACTGCCTGATTGGCTCGCTGCTTTTAAAACATCTTCATCTGAAACGGAAATTGAATTAAAAAGTGGAAACTCCGCTCAGGTTTTAGAAAGCCTGCTTCAATATGAATCAGATGTGGCCATCGCTGTGATCGAGGATTTGCACCATGAAGAGATTCTCACCTCTCATTTAACGAATTTAAGCTATGATTTTATTGTCCCGGCAGACCATCCATTGAACGGAAAAACCGTCCCGCTAGAGCGCCTGAGCCAGGAGCCTTTTTTGATGCGTGAAGAAGGCAGTTCCACAAGAGATAAACTTTTTTCTCTTTTTACCTCGAAAGGCATCAAAAAACCTACCGTAGACTTGCAGTTCAGCGGTGTTCATGAAGCGATACAAATGATCAAAGCTGGATATGGTATCACACTTGTTCCCCGTGATGCGGTTCAAGGTAGTCTCAAGCGGAAAGAAATTGGGCGCGTGTACATTGAAGACATTGAAATTGTCAGACCAGTTGTTGTGTGCAAACGGGCGAATGATCTTGAAGAAAATAGAACCGTGGATGCCTTCCTACAAATGAAAGGTATCGGTCCATTCACTACGCCTGCTGCCAATTAAAAAAGTGCCTGCTCCAAAAACAGGCACTTTTTTTATTCGGCTGGCTGCACGATGTCAAATGGTACAGCTTTTGAGGCTTTCACTAATTGTTCTGGTGTGATGAGGATTTCATTTCCCCATTCTCCTGCTCCAACCCCTAATATCTCTTCCTCTAATAATGAAGCTTCAATGATCGTGCGGAATCCTTCTGGCTGCCAGCAAAACGGCGGAATCGAACCAATTCGATAGCCCGTCACTTCAAGAACCTTCTCCGGTGAAGCCATTTTAATATTACGGGAGCCGGCCGCTTTCTTTAGTTTCCCTGACTTAATATGCTGGTCAGCGCCAACCATCACAAGCAGCTGCTCCCCTTCTCCTGTTTCAAAGATCAATGTTTTGATCATTTGTCTTTCACGAAAACCAAGGGCTGCCGCTACATTTGCTGCTCCTTTTTCTGTTTCGGCAGAAAATGTTTTGATCTCATATGGGATGCCATGTTTGTCCAAAAAATCATGTGCTGGTAATTTTCTCAAGTGATTGAACCCCTTTCCTTACAATGTCCTTCATTTAGCTTATCACAATCTTCTCATCCATAAGATGTATTTTTCAATGGACAGCCTCTGAACCCTTCATCACCATGCTATACTAAACTTGTTTTTGAAAAGGAGCCGGTTTAATATGGGAAACAAGTTTTGGTGTTATACAAGCAGTAAAAGCCTTCTCATGCTAAGTGATATTTTATTTGTCATGACGATCACGTTTGTCATTTATCAAGATACACAATCTGTTGCCTATGCGGCTGTCTTTCCGCTGATCAGAACGATATGCCAGCTATTGGCTGGGCTCTTCTCTCCTGTTTTAACTGATTACTTTCAAGCTGGCCGCCTATTGAAATGGGTCCCGCTTTTACGTCTTGGGATGCTCATCGTGTTTACAGCCCAATTTCATTTCTTTCAGCAGCATATGGTCTGGCTGTTTAGTGCACTCATTTTGATTTCCCTCACAGGCGGGTTCATCAGTCCTTTAATGCAGGCGATCATGCCGATGCTTGTGCCAGCAAATCAGCTTGTGAAAGCAAACAGTACAGCGTCCATTTTTCATCAAATGGTTCAAATCGCCGGCTATTCGTTCACTGGAATGCTGGTCCTATGGATCGGGCCATTTTATTTAATGTGGATCACTTGTGTCATGATTGTGTTGTCTTACCTATTTTTCATCCCTGTCTTTCCTCTTCTCAAGCAAGAAGAGACGGTTCGAAAAGCAAATAAGACGAACAGCTTTAAAGATGGCTGGACGATCATTTGGACAAATAAAACGGTGCGCACCCTGACGTTTATGGATGTTTGTGAAAATATTGCGGGTGCTGTGTGGATCGGGGCAATTACGCTTGCCTTTGTCACACAAGATTTAAAGCAAGGTGAGGAATGGTGGGGCTTTATCAATGCCGCTTATTATATCGGCACCATTCTAGGCGGTCTCTTAGCTGCATGGATGAGTCAATTTATTCAAAAACAGCTTCTTCTCTTTATGGCAGCTGGGTCATTCATTTATGCAGTGCTGACTATTGTCTATTCACTGAACAGCCTGCCATGGCTTGCTTTGCTGCTTTGTATTTTGATGGGGCCTGCTTATCAAATTCGTGATGTTTCGCAGCAAACCATTCTTCAAACGGAAACACCTGTCCAAGATTTATCAAAGGTGTACTCGGCTCATTACGTCCTTTCTTCTGTATCTGTCGGTTTATCTATTTTCTTTGTTGGATTGATTGCGGATGCATATGGGGCGAGGTCTGTGTATTTGCTAGGCGGTCTGTTTGTGCTCGTCTGTTCTGGTATTGCCATCCTTTCTTTTATGAAGCAGAAAAAAGAGAGCAGCTGATTCATGCAGCGGCTCTTTTACTTTTCTTTTAACATCGTGAACATGTCACGGGCCATTGCTTCTAAAATATACACAACTGGCGTCTGTGTGGTGATATTGGCTCTGTGGACCCGCTCATCTGTGACGTAGTAGGCAATATTTAAATCTGAAATGCGCGAAATCGTGCAGTGCTGGTTATTCGTAATACTAATGATTGTGCTGCCTTCCCTTTTTAACTTTGAAATATGATCGATCGTAATACTGTTCTCCCCTGATACAGACAGCACAATGGTGACACTATTGTCTAAATACTGCATATTCATCGGGAAAAATGGATCATTGATGTAAAAGGAAAATTTCTCAAGACTTGAAAAGTACCTCGCCCCATACTGCGCCAAAATGCCAGAACTGCCAGTCCCGATAAACAGCACATTTTTTGCCTCAGCAATGAGTTTCGCTGCCTCCTTAATTTTCCCCTCAAAGTCTCCCTTTAATGTTCGTTCAATAAATTCATATAGAAAGTGCTGTGTGCTTTTTAAAGAAGGTGTCTGCTCTGATTCTAAATACATTTTGAGCTTCACTTTAAACTCTGAAAAGCCTTCACAATTTACTTTTCGGCAAAAACGAAGGACAGACGAGGTGGAAATATGTGCAGCATCTGCAAGGTCTCGAATTCTCATGTATACGACCTTTTCACTGTTTTCCATGATATATCGATATAAAGCGCTTTCTAGTTCATTAAAGCTGGAAATGACCTCACTTGAAAACATCTGACTTCCCCTTTCTCCAACAACATGTCACAAGGTGTTTCTTTTATGTAACAAATCTCTAAATAGGGCACCCTTGCCTAAAGACGCTGAAGTCATTTACGCATGAGATGCTCTCACGATAAGCTATAGATGTACAAAATAAAAAAGACTTTTCTCTATTATAACATTGCGCGTTACATTATTCGGAGGTGCAGAGCATGGCAAAAGGATTAAAGGTTGTCACAATTGGCGGAGGATCAAGCTATACACCAGAGCTTGTAGAAGGATTCATTAAACGATACGATGAATTTCCGATTAGCGAGCTTTGGCTCGTTGATATTGAAGCGGGAAAAGAAAAGCTTGAGATCGTAGGAAATCTTGCAAAACGCATGGTCAAAAAAGCAGGACTTCCAATCGAGGTTCATTTAACATTAGATCGTAGAAAAGCGCTTGTAGATGCTGATTTTGTTACAACACAATTCCGTGTCGGACTTCTTGAAGCACGTATGAAGGATGAACGCATTCCTTTAAAATATGATGTCATTGGTCAAGAAACAAATGGTCCAGGGGGTCTATTCAAAGGACTTCGCACCATTCCTGTCATTCTTGATATTGTCAAAGATATTGAAGAGCTTTGCCCGAATGCATGGCTTGTGAATTTCACAAATCCAGCTGGTATGGTCACTGAAGCCGTACTTCGTTATTCAAACCATCGAAAAGTCGTTGGCTTATGCAACGTGCCAATCGGCATTCGCATGGGAATCGCCAAAGGGCTTAATGTCGACGCAAGCAGAGTCGAAGTCAGCTTTGCTGGATTAAACCATATGGTCTTTGGACTCAATGTATTCTTAGACGGCAAAAGCATCATGGATCAAGTGATCGAAGACATGGCGGATCCAAACTCCAGCATGTCGATGAACAACATTCAAGCGATTCCGTGGGATGCTGATTTCTTAAAAGGGCTTGGCGTTATTCCTTGTCCATATCACCGCTACTACTACAAAACAAGTGATATGCTGGCTGAGGAAAAGAAAGCAGCAGCAAACGAAGGAACTCGTGCAGAAGTCGTTCGCGCATTAGAAAATGATCTGTTCGAGCTTTACAAAGACCCTGATCTAGACATCAAGCCGCCACAGCTTGAAAAACGAGGCGGTGCCTACTACAGTGATGCAGCTTGTAACTTAATTGCATCCATTTATAACGACAAGCATGACATTCAGCCTGTCAACACGATTAACAATGGCGCCATCAGTGACATTCCAAATGATTCTGCCGTTGAACTCAACTGCGTTATCACAAAAGACGGTCCTAAACCAATCGCTGTTGGTGAAATGCCGGTCGCTGTCAAAGGACTCATTTCTCAAATTAAATCCTTTGAACGTGTAGCTGCTGAAGCAGCTGTGACAGGCGATTACAACACAGCCCTTGTCGCAATGACCATCAACCCGCTTGTCCCATCAGATGCTGTTGCAAAAAGCATCCTAGATGAAATGCTAGAAGCACACAAAGAATATTTGCCACAGTTCTTCAATAAAGTAGAAGCATAAAAAAGAAGCCGCACTTTTCGAAAGTGCGGTTTCTTTATTTGGCTGTATGAAATTATTTAAAGATATCCTTAATTATATAAGAGTTTACGTTAATGATAAGGTATAATACTTACCTTCTAAACAGTTTTCTACATTTTTATAACTCTGAATTTATATCCTTTTCCTTTGAATTCATAGGATAGATGAGCATACTTATGGGCTTTAGAATGACCTGAGTATCTTGTTTCTCCATTTTTCACATCATAAACCACCATAGTATGATACCATCCACCATTATCTTTGTTATACGCTTGTATAACATCACCAGTAGATACTTTTTTAGCAACCTGCTTAGCATTTAATCCATTATATACTTTACTTGTTCGCGACCAATAAGCATAAAAATCTACAACTCTTACCCAAGATGTAGAATACAAAATTGTAGACCAGTTTCCTGTAGATGAACTATAAACACTGGAATACCATCCCTTTGTATTAGATGAAAATTGAGAGACTCCTGTCTTACCTGTATAATTCATTTTTTTCCCACCAGCATATATTACCTGTGAAACATAATTAGTACAATCTCCTCCTGAACCGCCGAAATATCCAAATCTAGAATTTGCAGTTTTATTCCAATTATCATTAATATATTTTTTCGCCTTAGTTCTATTAAAATTTGAAGAAGCAGCAGTAACAACTTGCTGTCCTGTAATTTCATTTACTAATTTATATTCACTTATTTTCTTCTCTATTTCTATATTTTTTTGTTCATTTTCTTTTCTAAAATCTTCAATAGTTTTTCTCAGTACACTTTTATTCAATTTGAAATTTTCTTTATTATTACTTGCTAAATGATTATTATCATTAAAATAATAATTCTCTTGTTCCATGAGATATATCCCAGCATAAGCAGACATTAAGCGTTGATTATAAGCACTCACTTTTAACGAAGAAATTGAATTTAAAAACTCAACATATCCTTTAGAACCTACTGGATAATCTAATCCATTATCTTTAAGGTAGTTCAACACTTCATTTTGTCCATCTTCAACTCTATAATTATCAAGAGGGAATTCATCAGTAATTTCTGAAGCTGATATCTGTGTTGGAATCAATAATAGGATAAATAATGTCACTGAAAAACCCAATAAAAAAATTTTAAATTTCATAGTAATACTCCTCACTTCAATATTTACTTTAAATTCTAAATTATAAATTTCTAAAATTGTATTTATTTTCTTAAATTTAAGGTAGTTTTAAGAAATTAAATTAAAAAAGTTTATAATTATTTTTAATTGATTATCTATAATTAATGGTGAATTCTATCCGGTGTAAACACTTTCTTTAACCCCTAACAGTTGAGCAATTATAATTCCACATTTCACATTTCCTTCCGATAATAGAAGTAAGCACGGAATAAAGTTTTGATTGAAAACGAGAAGGAGTGAAGAATAATGTCAGATCAACAGCACAATGCAGCACAAGAAGAAGAAGAGGAATTTAACGTATACGACATGCTTCCGCCCGCAGGTACAATCATCGGAGAAGCAACAGAAGAAGAAATGGAAGCCGCAGCAGCACTAGAAGTGAGACATGTCGCGTTCATGCGCCTTCAAGATATGTACATTCAATTTGACGGCTCGTCTTACAAAGACTTATTAAAAGACTTCCAAGAATTCGAATTGGATTCCACAAAATTCTGGAGAACCATTGCTAGACGTCTTCAAATTCCATACGAATGGCCAATCCGAATCGACCACGCAAACGGCCCTATTTATATTGGTGAAACTGAGGATAGCCGTGAGGTTGAGGAGAGTGCGGAGTAAGGAATGACGGGCCCCTTTTGGTAAGGGTTCTTTTCGTCTCCATCACAATAAATAAGCAATATGAGCGCTGTCACGCCCATATTGCTTATTCTCCTGTTATGTTAATTCTGGCCAAAATGCTTGATTTGCCACAATTAAGTCGTCTAAAATATCTTTTGCTACTTTTGCACTCGGCACCGTTTTCGATAATGTGATGGCCTGCCATAGTTTTTGATAGGACCCTTCTTCAAATGCTTCTACTACTAATTTTTCTACGCCAACTTGCTGCTCCATGAGACTTTTTTGAAATCTAGGAATTTCTCCAACTACTAATTTTTCTGGACCATTGCTGCCAACGATACAAGGAATTTCGACCATTGCTGTTGGGTCAAAGTTTCTAATGGCGCCATTGTTCTCTACAATCATCAGCATCCGTTCTTTTTTATTAAAAGCAATGGCTCTTGCCAAATCAACGATATAGGAAGCGTGCTCATCAATGGTCAGCTTTGTTTCCTTTGCAGTTCCTTTATCAATGATGGCCTGACACTCACTAAAAACAAACGCTTCCCGTCCCTCCATGACTTCATTGGCACGTGTGAATTCTATATTGGAATATGCTACTTCTTCATCTGGAAATAGATAGTATTTCAAATACGTATTAGGGACCGTTTTTGGATCAAGCGCTTGAATATCTTTGGCCTTTTTTAATGTGCTGTTCCAGCTCTTCTGCTGTTCTAGTTCAGATGTTCCATCTGTTGCATAACCATGCTGGCTTACATGCTTAATCACCTCAGGCATTAAGCTATTTCCTGATTTATCTCGAATATCTGTCCACCAGCCAAAGTGATTCAAACCATAGTAATCTACTTCTAGTTCTTTCCGTGAAGATAAGCCTAAATTTTTTGCAATTAATTCTTCGATGCCAATTGGCATATCACATATGTTTAAAATCTTAGAATTCGGTCTTAGCTTACGTGTTGCCTCAGCTACTATCGCTGCTGGGTTCGAATAGTTTAACATCCAAGCTTCAGGTGAGTATTTTTCCATATAATCGACAAGTTCTAATACACCTGGAATAGAACGCATTCCGTAAGCTATCCCGCCTGGACCGCATGTTTCCTGTCCGACGACTCCATGCTTCAATGGAATTTTCTCATCTAATTCACGCATTGCATATTTTCCGACACGAATATGTGCCATCACAAAATCGACTTGAGTAAACGCTTCTTCTGGGTCCGTGCTTGCCAGTAATTGCACTTCTGGTGCTCGTTCTTTTAACATAATCTCACATGCATCTGCAATCGTCTTTTGTCTAGCTTCATCATTATCATAGAGTTTAATTGTATGAATTGGGAACTCCTCTAAATAGTCTAACAGCATCAAAATGATTCCCGGTGTAAATGTACTTCCGCCTCCAGCGATGGTAATATTAAATCTTTTCATGATATCCAGCTCCTTTTTCAATCTAATGAAAGTTTAGTCTCAAAGGACTCTCTTACTTGCGGTACACTTAAGCCAACAATGATTTGAATGCTTTGACCACTCATAGCCATGCCGTGTGCCAGTTTATTCTCTGTAAAGTAGTCCCTATCTTTCACCAAGCTAGGGTCAATCACTGTAATACGCAGACGCGTGGCACAGTTTGTCACATCTTTAATGTTTTCTTTACCGCCAAGGCCTTCTAAGAAATAAACGGCTTTCTCTTCATACTCTGATGCATAAACGGGTGATTCCTTTTTGTCATGAGCTTTTTTATGACTCTCATAATCTTGTTTGGTATATAGCCTCGTCTCCTCCTCATCTTTTCGTCCTGGTAATGGAATATCAAATTTCACAATCATCCATCTAAATATGACAAAATACAATGCAGTAAAGAGAAGCCCAATCATCGCTTGGATCAGATAAATCCCTCCATGATTTGAGGAGAGCGGAATCCAGTTCAATGCAGCTATTTCAATCAGCCCGGAACCCATCATTCCGACAACACCAAACATATTCATGATTGTCACCATGGTCGCTCCAAGAAGTGCATGTATCACAAATAAATAAGGCGCGAGAAATAGAAACGTAAATTCAAGCGGTTCTGTAATTCCCGCAAATATGGCTGTCAATGTGGCGGGTAATACCAAAGCCAAAACCTTTTTTCTATTTTCCTTCGGTGTAGAAAAATACATGGCTAGAGCTATCCCTAAACAGCCGAACATCTTAATGTTCCCATGTAATAAAAATCCGTATGGATAAAGATCCTTCAAATCGGAAGTTGAGGACGCAAATTCATTTAAGTGAGCAATCCAATATGGTTTTAACCCTCCATTTACAGCCGCTGGACCAAACTCAAAAGGTGTATAAATAAAATGGTGAAGTCCTGTTGGAATTAACACCCTTTCCAAGAAATGAAACAGCCAGACACCAATATAACCAGACTGTGCCATGAACCCTTGGAGAGATTGAATCCCCTGCTGAACATAGGGCCATACAAAAGCAACGATAAAAGCAATAGGAATCATCACAAAGAATCCGATGATGACAACAAATACAAGCCCCTGGAAAATCCCAAGCATTTCAGGCAGCTTTTGATCATAAAAACGATTATGGATCCAAATGACGATTCCAGATATCATCACCGCACCAATGATACTTGTATCCAGCGTAGGTATACCCGCAATTTCTTTTACTCCCGCTACATTCTCAACACCTTGCGATAAATCAACACCAAAAGCAGACGGCCAAAGTGTCAAAATAGCATGAATATAATTGTTAAATACGAGATAAATCATCAAAGCTGCGAGCGTCGCACGGGCTTGCGCTTTTTTTGCAAGTGAGATAGGCAATCCAATCACAAAGGCTAATTCCATATGATTGAAAATCGTCCATCCTCCGCTTTCAATCAGTGTCCAAACCTTATACCACATCGTACCTTCTGCAGCCATTTCCCCCATAATCGCTGGATTCTTACATAAAGTCGCGAGGCCGACAACAATACCAAAAAACGCGAATAAAAGTACAGGAACTACCATAGCACTGCCAAACCGCTTGATTGCATTCATAAGCATTACCCCTTTGCTTGATCCATAACACCACTGTAAAGGCAGCGCTTACAAAAACCAATAGGTTTGACGTATTTAGAAATCAAGTTGTAACATTAGATTATATTTTCATAGGAAGAAAATATTTTCATGTTGGAGGGCACATCGCATGATACTGGACAAGCTGGTTAATGAATACTTCGAAGATTTAAATAAGAATGACCTACACATTATTAAAACGATCCATGATCATCTTGAAGAAATGAAGACAATGAAAATTCAGGACCTTGCCCGTTATGCTCATACTTCCATCTCATCCATCCATCGGCTTGCTAAGAAAATAGGGTTCGACGGCTATAGTGACTTAAAGTCTTATGTGAAATTAAATGCTTTCACTGAAGAGACAACACAAGATTTAATGCAGCTGCTTGATCAAGATATCCGGCAGACAAGAAAATATATGGAGCAGCTGGACTTTCATCAATTAAATCAACTGATAGATCGCGCACCGTATATTTATATTTATGGTACAGGAACTGCACAACTCGATTTGGCCAATGATGTACAGCGGCAGCTATGGTCACTGCATAAAAAATCTCAAGTATTACGAAGCAAGCGGGACTTAACAGATGGAATCATTGAATTTGGTGAGGATGACCTTTTATTTATCATTTCTTTATCGGGTGAATCGAAGAATTTAGATGAAATCATTCAATTGGTGAAAACGAGACATATCAAATTTATCAGCATGACCACATTAAGGAATAACCTCCTTGCACAAAATGCCATGTTTAACATCTATGTAAGCAGCACCCCGTTTCACTTATATAACAAAGTGGACAACTCCAGCTTTCTGCCATTTTACATTGTGGCAGATATTATCGTCAGAAAATATAGTGAGTGGAAAGTGAACCAATTGAATAATAGGACTTAAACATAACAGGTACCGTTTTGGAGAGAGATTCAATGTTGCTTCGCAAAAAAAAGAGAGACTCTTTTGTCTCTCTCAAAAAACACTGTATAACAGCGGATTTAATGAAATATATCTACTTGCGGCTGCCTTTTCCTATTCAGCAGTATAATGCCCAGCAAGCAGTTCATCAAACGAATCCGCTAATTTGAAATCCGTCTCATAATCTAGATCAAAGTAATGAACCGGCGGATGTTCCTTTGTTTCTCTGTAATCCAATGCAATCCACGTATGACCATCTCCACAAATGAGCACAAGTCCCTCAGGCAATTCCCATTCTTCTATTAAATAATCACTATCCATAATGCCTTCATTTTTGGCAATTCCTCTTAAATGATCAAATGACACATGATCCTCTGCCCATCCATTCGGCTGATCCGTGGGAAAAGCGTTATGCAGGGTATACCCGCCATTTTGTTCGAGAATCAGTTTTTTATATGTATCCGGCAAGATGACGCCTAGCTTCTTTTCCGCTTTTGCAATGCCTTTCTCATTGATTTTCTTAAATGTTTCTTCGCTTTCACTGTCTTTATCCCAAAATGGTTTCAAATGAAATACCTCCAATTGTTATTTCTATCTCATTTTACCATTTAAGAGAACTAGTTTAATAGTCCTATTTAATAAAAAAAGAGAAGGGTTCGCCCCCTCCTCTTGTTGGTCATGATTGTTCTTGATTTCTCGCTTCAAATTCATCCAGCATGGCACGCACTTCATCTGTTGATGATGTATTCATTAATTGATTTCTTAAGAAACTCGCTCCTCTGAATCCTTTTACATAAATCTTAAAGAAACGGTGCAGTGCCTTGAATGGACGCAAGCCTAGTGATGAGTATTGATCATGGAGATCAAGATGTAACCTTAACAGACCGAGCAGTTCATCACTTGTATGCTCCTTCGGCTCTTTTTCAAAAGCAAATGGGTTATGGAAAATCCCGCGCCCAATCATCACTCCGTCCACTCCATACTGTTCAGCGAGCTTTAAGCCTGTTTGACGATCAGGAATATCACCATTGATTGTCAAAAGAGTATCAGGGGCTACTTCATCACGAAGTTTTTTAATCTCAGGAATGAGCTCCCAATGCGCATCCACCTGGCTCATTTCCTTTCTTGTGCGAAGGTGGATCGATAAATTCACAATATCTTGCTCCAAAATGTGTCGAAGCCACCCGCGCCATTCATCGACCTCAGTAAAACCAAGTCTTGTTTTCACGCTGACAGGTAATCCCCCAGCTTTTGCTGCTTGAATCAGCTCTGCAGCAACATCTGGACGAAGAATTAAGCCGCTGCCCTTCCCGTTTTGCGTGACATTTGGAACAGGACAGCCCATATTAATATCAAGCCCCTGAAATCCTAATTCCGCCATTCCAATACTCATTTGTCTAAAGTTCTCAGGCTTGTCTCCCCAAATATGAGCAACAATCGGCTGCTCATCCTCTGTAAACGTTAAACGCCCCTTCACACTTTGAATACCATCAGGGTGGCAATAACTCTCACTGTTCGTAAACTCTGTAAAAAACACATCCGGTCTCGCCGCCTCACTCACAACATGACGAAACACAACATCTGTCACTTCTTCCATTGGTGCTAATATAAAAAATGGCCGCGGTAAATCACGCCAGAAATTTTTACTCATCTTTCATCCAATTCCTCTCATGACATAGCGCCTAAAGGGCATGTCCTTCTATTATCATTATATACTTTAGTTAGGATTCAACGCAAAAGGAGCATAAAATGAACAATAACAAAATGCTATCAGCACTTTATAAAATATCAAAAATTTGAGGAGACGTAAACGCCTTTCAAAAGTGCTGCTGAGAAACGTGTCATTCAATGGGAGAAGGTAAGGCATTCGCCAAACTAATGAAAAAAACCTCAATTATTTCAAATTTGAAATCGACAAATATCACATTATACAAATAGCAAAAATACCAATCAACCTTAATATGGATATTATTATGATATTTGTTTATTTTATAGAAAGGAGTAATTATCTTATAGTAATAATACATAAAACAGTTCACTATGCTTTTATTAAAAGTTACTAAAACTATGGCAAATTCATTATTAATCTTCTCTAAATAAACAATAAGTACTAAATAGCACTTTTTTATGGAGGGTGATCATGTCTTTATCTTACGTTATTCTAATGACTTTTTTAGTACTCCTTTTAGTATCTATCATGCTCTATACATTTTTCAGAAAGAAAAACATTGTAGATGAAGCACCTGGCGCTTTTGCTGCCGTTCTTCTTATTTTACTAATATGTTTTTCCCTTAGTATTGTTATTGCGCTTCCAACTGTTATGCTTTTTCTAGTCTCATTGGGAGTGAATTTTCTATTCGGTGAATACATCACTTATGATTCATTATTTTCTTTGATTACCTTTTCATTGTTAGTCAGCATCATCGTAGTTTTTTGGTCGTTTATAGTTTTATTTATAGGGAAAGGAATCACTTTTTTGTTGAAGATCCCAAAATGGATAACTTATATTTTAGAATTTTTTGCTTCGTGGGCGCTTATTTACTTCACGATTAAATATGTATTAAATTTAAAGTTAGTTGAAGTTTCAATATGGGGAAATGGTGCATTGATTTTATCTTTCTTTGTTAGTTTTTTATACATTGGACTTGATATCATATCCTCTGCGCTTGATCAAAAGAATCAGAACATAGAAGAATACCCCCCTATCCATTAAGGGGGTATTTAATAATAGATATTTCGAACATCAAGCTGTTTTTAGTCTTCGAACCATATAGCCTTATAAGCTTTTTTAATCATAAGTTTTTAATTAATTGATCTATGAGCCTTCATTTTCTTCCCAAGCAAGACTGAAAAGTCAAAAGTGATTTCCAATTTATTTTCGCTCAGAACTTGTTGTATAAGCTCTTCCGATGCTCCCCAAGACAAGGGGGTCATATGGATCAACTGTTTAATGTACTTACTTTCCATTGTTATACGGTACTGAACACGCTGGATGTCAACAAGATCAAAATTACGATTGAAAAGCTCTAATGTATTTTCATTTGAATATACAGTTCTATCTGTTTGATTGTAAAATATCTCTCTTAATTCTTGAAGGTACTTACTTTCAGGTATAACTTTTATAACCATTCCATCATCTGCAAGCATTCTATGGAACTCAGAATAGTTGGATGGAGATAATATATTCAATAAGAAATTGAATTGTTTATCAATTAATGGACACTTTGCGAGATCGGCTACGCACCAGATTGTTTTAGAAGGACTCCTTGAAGCAATATCGATTCCCTCTTTTGAGATATCAACACCTATTCCCAACAAGTTACATTGCGATTGTTCAATTATCCTCTGCTGTATCTTCGACAAATGTGAACCTTCACCGCATCCAGCATCTAATATTTTTATGGTATCACTCGTTGGTTTCAACTCTTCTAACATATTCTCACAAACCTGAGCAATCAACGGATCAAAAAAGCCGCTTTGGCTAAACATCTTTCTAGACTTAAACAGTTTTTTATCGTATTTTGTTTTAGGAGGATGAGACAATAAGTTAACATATCCTTGCTTAGATATATCAAAACAATGATGATTGTAACAAATTAAACTCCTTAAATTTACTACCTCAATTGGATTTGAACATATTGGACATCTAAAAATGTCTTCATACTCAGAGAGAAGACATGCGTTTGTCATTTTCCGATTGTTTTTAGACAAAATAAAAACACCTCATTCATTCGTATTTAGTAAATGAAAAAGGCACAGTTAAATAAACCCAGGTCATAGTTTTTTAAAAATGACGTGAGTATACATAGACTGTACCTTCCATTAACGTAAACGAATGAATTTGATGATCAAGAAAAACATCTCCTAATAAAAATGATTAAAGAAGAACGAACCCGCTCCATCTATTAGTATAAATCATGATGAACAGGTTTGTATACATCGCAATGCTTTTCAACTACCGAACTTCCAAGGCAAAAAACGACCACCGTCAACGACACGGCAAGGAAAGGTTAGTTCCTAAGTTAAACTTTTAGGCGATCATACCTTCAACACCGATGCTGTTTATTTTCACAGGAAATCTCTAAAACGGATTCCTTCACAGACTAATTGATCGCATTGATATTAAATCAGTTGGGAGTCCTAGAATCTTTTACAGACTCTCGGACTCTCCTGCTTATTCTTTACTTCTAACTAACAATGCACAGCACTCCACATGACTCGTATGCGGAAACATATCCACAGGCTGCACTTCCTCCGTCACATACCCGCCATCTTCAAGAATGCGCAAATCACGAGCAAGCGTCCCTGGATTACAGGAGACGTAAACAACACGGTTTGGTTTCATCTTTAAAATGGTGTCAAGCAGTGCTTCGTCGCAGCCTTTTCTTGGCGGATCGACGACGAGGGTGTCTGCTTTGATGCCTTCTTTGTACCAGTTTGGGATGACGGTTTCTGCTTCGCCGACTGCGAATTCAACATTATTGATTCCGTTTAAGGCAGCGTTACGTTTTGCATCTTCAATTGCTTCTGGAACAATTTCAACCCCATATACTCTGCCTGCTTTTTGTGCGAGAAATAAGGAAATCGTACCGATTCCGCAGTAGGCATCGATAACGGTTTCTTCGCCTTGCAAGTCTGCATATTCAAGCGCTTTGTCATAAAGCACCTTTGTTTGAGCTGGATTCACTTGATAAAATGATCGGGCTGAAATGGCAAATTTGATGTCGCCAATCGTGTCATAAATGTATTCTTCGCCCCATATAACGGTTGTTTCGTCTCCGAAAATGACATTTGTTTTCTTTGAATTCACGTTTTGTACAATTGACCGAACATGTGGGAAGCGTGCTATAATCTGCTCAATCACCTGCTGCTTTTGCGGAAAATCAGCCGTTCTAGTAACAAACACAACCATCATTTCACCTGTTGCAATACCGTAGCGAACCATCACATGACGCAGCCAGCCTTTGTGCCGCTCTTCGTTATACGCTTTGATGCCAAACGCATTGCATATGTCTTTTACGGCCTGTACCACTTCGTCGTTTTCTGACTGCTGAATCAAACATTTTTCCATATCAATGATTTCATGGGTACGCTGTTGATAAAATCCTGCAACAAGTCCGCCTTCGCGTTTGCCAACTGGCACTTGCGCTTTGTTTCGGTAATTCCAAGGGTCTTCCATGCCGAGTACAGGATGAACTTTTACACGGCTCATATCAAGCTTGCCGATCCGCTCTAAAACGTCCTTTACTTGTTTTTGTTTAAATAGCAGCTGGCCTTCATAGCTCATATGCTGAATTTGACAGCCGCCGCACTGCTTGTAAATGGGACATGGCGCATCTTGCCTGTGCTGACTTTCCTTTGTCAGCTCCATGAGTCGTCCAAAAGCAAATCCTTTTTTGACTCGTGTGACTTTGATTTGCCCTTGTTCGTCAGGAAGGGCATTTGGTACAAAGACAGGGAATCCTTCAATTTTTGCTACACCTGCACCTTCATGCGTTAAGTCTTCGAAGGTTACATTGTAGTATTCATTCTTTTCAACAGGCGGTTTCATTTTCACCAATTTTATCACCTCATTTGCAAAGAAAAACTTGGCCGCCATAAGGAACCAAGTTCAGTCTTCACCCTATTTTTTCAGCTGTTTCTTTTGGCACAATAAATTCAATATGGCGATACAGGTTTTCAAATTCACCTGGCAGCATGCCGCCGTATTCACCATCTAAATTCAATTGCATTTTATCTTTTACATCTACCTTTACGCGATTCGCTTTTGCGTAGATGACATTGTTATCATGAATATGCTCGCCTCTGAGAGCAAGGCTGACCACTCGAATGGCTTCTGCTAAATTGACCTTCTTTAAAATAATTAGATCAAACATTCCATCATCTAAAATGGAATCTGGCGCTAGTTTTTCAAAGCCGCCAACTGAGTTTGTGAGTGAAACAAGGAACAGCATGATTTCTCCATGAAACAATTTGCCGTCATATTCAATTTCGACTTCTGTCGGGCGGATAGATGGAAGCATCTCCATGCCTTTTAAATAATAAGCAAGCTGTCCAAGCATGGTCTTCAGCTTACTAGGCACCTCATAGGTGAGCTCTGTTAACCGGCCGCCGCCAGCAATATTAATAAAATAATGGCCATTGACTTTACCGATATCAAGCGGCTTGGCTACCCCCTCAATAATGGCATCTGTCGCTTTCAAAACACCTTCTCGTGGAATTCCAAGTGCTCTTGCGAAATCATTTGTCGTTCCAACTGGAATAATTCCTAGTTTTGGTCTTTTTTCAAGCGGTGCTAGTCCGTTGACGACTTCATTGATCGTGCCGTCTCCACCTGCTGCTACAATTAAATCAAAATCTCTCTGTGCGGCCTTTTCTGCTGCTTGTGTGGCATCTCCTGCACATGTCGTCGCATGACAAGAACA
>NZ_LKCP01000078.1:0-33345 GCF_001518755.1 Bacillus sp. AM 13(2015)
CGATTCCAACAAGTGTGTTAAAGGATATTCTCGTGAGTGATACGTACATTCATTAAAAAAAAGACAGACAAAAAAGACTGCTGAATGATTCAGCAGTCTTGTCTTGTTTTATTAAGAAAGTGCGTCTGTCAATGCAGGTACGACTTGTTTCTTTCTTGATACAACACCTTTTAGTAAAGCTGTGTTGTTTTCAAGCGTGACGTTAAATGCTTTTTCTACTTTTGCTGCTTCTGCACCGAGTGCAAGAGCAAGGGAGTCATTTTCTAAAATATCTGTGATGACTAAAACAAATAGATCAAGACCTTTTGCTGCAATGACTTCATTGATTTTCGCTTCAATGTCAGCCTGTCTTGCTGTCACTTCAGCGATATCTACTGTATTGACTTGCGCAATTTCCACTTTGCTTTTGCCTAGTGCGAATTCTTTTGCATCAAGTGTAATTAATTCTTGAACCGTTTTTTGGCTTAGATCAGCGCCTGCTTTCAGCATGTCTAGGCCATAAACTTCTGGATCTACCCCTGCGATTTTTGCAAGCTCATGCGCAGCATCAATATCTTGCTGTGTGCATGTTGGGGATTTGAATAGTAAGGAATCAGAAATGATCGCAGATAAAAGCAAACCAGCGATTTCCTTTTCAATCGTTACTTGGTTTTCTTTATACATTTTGTTTAAGATCGTTGCTGTACAGCCTACAGGCTCAGCACGATAGTAAAGAGGTTCACTTGTTTCAAAGTTGGCAATACGATGATGGTCAATGACCTCAGTTACTTGTACTTGATCAATGTCGCTTACACTTTGCTGGAATTCGTTGTGATCAACAAGAATGACTTGCTTTGTTTCATTTGCAGCCGTTTCAATGAAACGAGGTGCTTCTTGTTTAAAGAAATCTAATGCGTATTGTGTTTCTCCATTGATTTCTCCAAGTCTGACGGCTTCTGCCTGAACGCCGATTTTGTTTTTCAGATCAGCGTAAGCAATAGCAGAACAAATCGTGTCTGTGTCAGGATTTTTGTGTCCGAATACGAGTGTTTTTCCCATGTGAATTCTCCTTCTTACTTTTATTGATGATGTTTCTATTCTAACAGCTTTTGACCTTGAATTCAGGGTTTATAGCTAAGAATTATCTTAAAAATTGTAACATGCTGTTTGAAAACTTGCATGTACGATTCCATATCGGTGTTCCACGTGAAACGCTCCCAGAATAGCCTGCATTTTACTTGAGATTTGCCGCTATGGTAAAATAAAGGTTGGGGCAAGACATGATGGAGCTGACATCATACGTATACATAGAAGTACACATTGAGCAAGATATAGACAAAAGGATTGGATAGAGGTGAAGGTGTGAAACAAACAAAAGCGTTAGTAGAGGGCGCAATCATGATGAGTATTTTCTCGGTCATGATGCTGTTTTATTTGTATGTGCCGCTATTATCCATTATTTTCTTTCTAGCTGCTCCGATTCCGATCATCCTCTATACAATCAGACACGGCTTGAAAAAAGGAATTGCTGCTGGCGCTATTGGCATAGTGATCAGCTTTTTAATTGGGTCTATGGCTGGACTCATGAGTGCACCTATTCTGATTGCTGTCGGATTAGGCATGGGTGCTTTCTACAGCAGAAGGCAGCCTGGGAATGCCATCATTACAGGTGCGCTGATTTATTTATTCAGTTTTCTCATCTCCTTTGTTGTCAGTGTTCAGCTCTTTCAAATCGATATCATGAATATGGCGAAAGAGTCGATTGAGCAAATGATGCCGATGTTAGAGAGTGTTTTAAAGCAATCCGGGGCTTCTGAAAAGGACATAGCCAAACAGCTCAAACAGTTTAAAGAGATGCAGGATATGGCATTAAGTGCTTTACCTGTAGCGCTTTTAATCGCTGTTACTTTGATGGCTTTTGTGAATCATTGGTTCGTTCGGCCTTTGCTCAAACGGTTTGTTTCAGACATGCCGGTTTTGAAGAAATTTAAGGATATGCGGCTGCCAAAAAGCATGGTATGGTATTATTTACTCACATTGCTTTTGATGCTGATTCAGACGGAAAAAGGCAGCTTTTTATGGCTCGTTCAAACGAGTGCGTTTCAAATTTTATTTATACTGGTGCTTATTCAGGGATTTTCTTTTCTCTTCTATTATTGCCACGAAAAAAACATCTCAAAAGCGGTACCCATTTTCGCTGTCGTGTTAACGGTTTTCTTTCCGCCGATCGGTGTGATTGTGCGAATTATAGGGATTGCTGACATAGGCTTTGATTTAAGAGAAAAAGTAAAAAACAAATAATTCACTCTGAATGTTGAGGAGTTGATATCAGTGCCAAGCTTCTATAGAAAACCTGTCATCAAGTATCCGATCATCGCGTTAATTGTCCTTGCGGTGGTCACAGTCCTCCTCAACCTTTATTTTAATTGGATCATAGGAGCGGTTGGTCTTTTCGTCCTTGCAGGTGTGCTCTACTTCTTAAAGTGGGCAGATACGCAAGTGCAGAAAGAGATTGATTCATATATTTCAACATTATCCTATCGAGTCAAAAAGGTTGGAGAAGAAGCATTAATGGAGATGCCAATTGGTATTATGCTGTTTAATGACCAGTATTATATCGAATGGACGAATCCATTTCTCGCTTCATGCTTTCATGAAAGCACACTTGTCGGCAGATCCTTGTACGATACATTCGAGTCCATTGTGCCTCTTATTAAACAAGAGGTCGAGACCGAAAATGTAACGCTGAATGACCGGAAATTCAAAGTCATTATTAAACGATCAGAGCGCCTTTTATATTTCTTTGATGTCACGGAACAGGTGCAGATTGAACGACAGTACGAAAATGAACGAACGGTTTTATCTTATATCTTTTTAGACAACTACGACGATGTCACGCAGGGCCTTGATGATCAAGTGCGCAGCGCGATTAATAGTGAAGTGACGTCTCTGCTCAACAATTGGGCACAAGAATACGGAATTTTCCTGAAGAGAATTTCGTCTGAACGATTTATGGCGGTCCTAAATGAGAGCATTTTAGCTGAGCTTGAGGCGTCGAAATTCTCCATTTTAGACGAGGTCCGTGAGAAAACAGGGGCACATAGTGCGACGCTTACTTTGAGTATCGGGATTGGTGCGTCCGTTCCTTCTTTGAAAGAGCTTGGAGCACTAGCACAGTCGAGTCTTGACCTTGCCCTCGGACGAGGCGGGGATCAGGTCGCCATTAAACAGCCGAATGGAAAAGTGAAGTTCTACGGTGGAAAAACGAACCCAATGGAGAAACGGACACGCGTACGCGCACGGGTCATTTCTCATGCTTTAAAAGAAATTGTATCTGAAAGCGGTAATGTCATGATCATGGGTCATAAGTTCCCAGACATGGACTCAATCGGTGCATCCATCGGGATTTTAAAGGTCGCCCAGGCCAATGGAAAAGAAGGCTATATTGTCATTGATGCCAACCAGATTGGCGACAGTGTTCAACGCTTAATTAGTGAAATTAAAAATTATGAAGAGCTTTGGTCACGTTTTATCACGCCAGAGGAAGCAATGGAGCTTGCAAAGGATGACACATTGCTTGTCGTCGTGGATACACATAAACCGTCTCTCGTCATGGAGGAACGACTACTGAATAAGATTGAAAACGTCGTGGTCATTGACCATCATAGACGAGGCGAGGAATTTATCCGTGATCCTTTACTTGTTTATATGGAGCCGTATGCTTCATCTACAGCAGAGCTTGTGACAGAACTCTTAGAGTATCAGCCGAAGAAATTGCGGATTAACATGATTGAGGCGACTGCGCTTCTTGCTGGGATCATCGTGGATACGAAGAGTTTCTCTCTGAGAACGGGGTCAAGAACGTTCGATGCAGCATCTTACCTTCGTGCAAAGGGAGCAGATCCTGTCCTTGTGCAAAAGTTTTTAAAAGAAACAGTCGATCATTACATCAAACGGGCAAAACTCATTCAGCATACAGAGCTGTATCAAAATCAGGTAGCCATTGCTTCATTACCGTCTGATAGGTCGGAGTATTATGATCAAATAACGATTGCCCAGACGGCTGATTCCCTGTTGTCAATGAGTGAAGTAGAAGCGTCATTTGCTGTCGCTAGACGAGATGACGATACGGTATGCATTAGTGCCAGATCATTAGGGGATATCAACGTTCAAATTATTATGGAAGCACTAGACGGCGGCGGTCATTTGACTAACGCTGCTACCCAGATTTATGGTATAACCATTGAAGAAGCGGTAGGGAAGTTAAAGGCTGCCATAGACGAATATTTCGAAGGAGGGGTTCAAAGATGAAAGTCATCTTTCTAAAAGACGTAAAAGGCAAAGGGAAAAAAGGCGAAGTCAAGAATGTAGCTGACGGATACGCTCACAACTTTCTCATCAAACAAGGGTTAGCTGTTGAAGCAACTCCAACGAACCTAAGTGCATTGGAAGGACAGAAAAACAAAGAGAAAAAGAATGCCATCCAAGAGCTTGAACAAGCAAAACAATTAAAAGAAACACTTGAGGCGTTAACAGTGGAACTCACTGCAAAATCAGGTGAAGGCGGCCGTTTGTTTGGCTCCATTACAAGCAAACAAATCGCTGATAAATTGCAAAAAGATCATCAAATTAAACTCGATAAGCGCAAAATCGAGCTGAATGATGCCATCCGTGCATTAGGTTACACAAATGTACCGGTAAAGCTTCATCCAGAGGTACAAGCAACGTTAAAGGTACATGTGACAGAGCAGGCATAAGCAGAAAAGAACCCGTCTCACGAGGAGGCGGGTTCTTTTTTATGAAGGATCTGAAATATAGACGCTGCGTCCGGCACGCATACCGGATAGAAACATGAAAAATAGGATGATGATAAAGATGATAATGGCTGGTGTCCATGTATGTGTGAAATCAAAAAGGATACCGATCATGAATGGACCAACAGCGGCTAATAAATAACCGAGTGACTGCGCCATTCCAGAGAGGGCAGCTGCTTGTTCCATATGTCTTGTCCGCAATCCAATGAAGGTGAGCGCTAGACTGATACTAGCACCTTGTCCAATGCCGATCAATAGGACAGAGATGACAAGAATAGGTGTCGATCCTCCGAGAAGAAGTCCAATCATGCCTAGTAAATACACAAGGACAAGGCCGGCGACAAGCGGTCTTTGCGTTTTTAATTTTTCTGCAAGAACGGGCGTTAAGAAGGTGGATGGCAGACCAGCGAACTGCATAATGGACAGCATCCATCCAGCTGTCGCCAGATTCATTCCATGTGATGTTAAAATATCAGGAAACCAAGCGATGCTGCTATAGAAAAGGAATGATTGCAAGCCCATAAAAAAGGTCACTTGCCATGCGACACGTGAGCGCCATATTGGCTGCTCTGTAAGAGAAATGGTTTTGACGGCCGCTGTATTCTGATGAAGAAGCTGCGGCGCCCAAACCATCATGGCGAGAAGGGCAAGTCCAGCCCATACAAGGAATGATGTATTCCAGCCGCCAGGCATCGTATGACTGAGCGGAACACTGATACCTGATGCAAGTGCAGCGAAGACGGACATTGAAGTCGTGTATACACTTGTCATCAAACCTGCATGTGCAGGAAATTTATGCTTCACAAGCCCCGGTAAGAGCACATTACAAATCGCAATTCCGACGCCGACTAGCGCCGTTCCAATCATTAAGAAGGTGATGGTGCCAAACGAGCGAATCACAATCCCAAAGAGAAGGACAGCAAGTCCAAGCCAGAGGGTTCGTTCATTGCCAAGGCGTTTTCCGATTTTAGGTGCAATTGGAGAAAGCAATGCGAATGAAAGCAGTGGTAATGTCGTAAGAAAACCTGCCAGTCCATTTGAAAGCTGTAAATCGGAACGAATCGCGCCGATAACAGGGCCAACGGACGTAATGGCAGGCCGCAGATTAAATGCAATGAGCAAAATCCCAGCAATCAGCAGGATGGTTTGTCCTGTACTGCGAGGATGTAATGTTGATTTTTCTAGTTGTTGTTCCATGAATGTAAACTCCTTTATTTCTTTAAGAAGAACGATCTTTCTTCTGTTCAAGCTCCGCTAATTTAGCTAATAAGATATGCTGCGGCATATGCATAATTTGTTCTAATGGTACATTGAGTGATGCAGCAAGCTTTTGTGCGGTATCGGCTGAGATTTGTAAAGGTCTCATGCGCAAATCCCTCCTCTTTCAATCTATACGTTCCAATATATCATATCGGCTTTGTGTCATGCTGATAAAAAATTAGCATTCTCTTTTATAAAACCACTTTAGGGCCGATAAGAAATTTTTTTGAAATTGTTTCAGATGATGGCCTTCTCCTTGTTCAATGTGATAGTGCAGCTGCGATTCCTGCATCCCTTTCTGTAATAAAAGATCATGCAGTTGTTTGGTGAATAACGGCATGTGCTGTTGAACCGATGTTTTGCCTTTCCCTTCTTCACTACCTACAGACAAATAGAGAAGGTGATCCACACACTGAATGCTTTGTTGTTTAGCAAACGGTAGAAAATCTTCATACCAAAATGACCCGGAGATCGATCCGATATTTTTAAAAAGATCAGGGTGCATGAATAAAGTATAAATAGCAAATAGCCCGCCTAATGAAGCACCTACGTGGCTATGCTCATGACAGGTCTCTTGAACTGGATATTCACTTTTGATATATGGGAGCAAGTCATTCGCTAAAAATGACACATACGTCTGTGCCTCGCCTTTAAAGTCAGGGAACCCAGATCGCAGTGATGACGCCTTCCATGGGGTATATTCGTCAAGACGATTGAAGGGATGTATGCCGACAATGATGATTGGCGAGATGGTTTTGGTTTCGATCATTCTTTCGATCTCTAGCAGGTGTGTTCTAAACAAAGAAGAGCCATCTTGTACAAAGACAGCTGGAACATGAATAGAGGTGTCCGGTGGTAGGTAAATATCAAGCTGACGCCCGTTAAACTCGTCATATAGAAACGTTCCGTTCATGTGTCATCTCTCCTCCAAGTTTTCAAGCTCCGCTGAAAAGAAGACAAAGGGCTAAAAATAAAGATCATTTTAGCCCTTTGTCATTCGTCACATCTTTTTTAGTTGTTTTGATCTAACCATTTCACGGCCTTATCAAGGAAGGTTGTCTTGCTTAGTGCTGTTCCTCCTTGAAGCATAGGGTCAACGGCATTTTCATTGATGTGCCCATTTTTCACAGCTTTTAGGCTTGTCCAAATTTTATTTTTCTCTAAGTCCTTCAATGCGTTCGGATTCGATGAGTTTTCCTCTTTAGAGAACTGAACAAAAATATAGTCAGGATTGAGTTCTCCTAGGCGCTCCAATGAAATCAATGCCTGTGCTTTGGCTTTTTTGATATCACTTGGTGCTGTAAATCCTAAGTCGCCATATAAAGTAGAGTTGAAGTATACGTCTTCAGGGTACACGTACAGGTCGCCCTGTCTAATGCGTAAAATGACAGCTGTTTTGTTGCTGCTTTTGTCTTTCAAAGTTTCTTTTGCTTGTTTAAGATCTTTCTGATAATCAGAGATGATGGTTTTGGCTTCTTCACTTTTTCCAGTCAGTTCACCGAGTAATAAAAGATTGTTTTCCCAGTCGGAAGAGACATGTGATACTGGGATCGTCGTTTGGACTTTATCTAGTTTTTTAATTGTTGCAGGCGGGAACTTGGTTGATCCAAGTATCACATCTGGTTTTAGTTTTAGGATTTTTTCTAGGTTCGGTTCTGTTTTTTCCCCGATGCCTTCAGTTTTTGCTGTGATGTCTTTAAATAATTCAGGGAAAGTGCCGCCTACAGTAGAAGCACCAATAGGCTCGATACCAAGTAATTTTGCATCTTCCATTGATTCTAGGCTTCCAGCAATGACGATTCGTTTCACTGGTGTTTTGAGTTTGTACGTTTGTTCTAAGTATTTGATGTTTGTTTCAGCTGCTTCAGCTGACTTGCCTTTGGTTGTGTTTGAAGCAGGTTTATTTTCTGAAGCACCACAGGCAGCTGCGATGATCGTCATGATACAAAGGATAAGCAATGCGAACCATTTTTTCATTTGTTTTCTCCTTTAACTGATAATTGTTCTCAATTAAAGATTGTAGTAGTCTTTCGTCCTTTTATCCATAGACAATGATCTGTCAAATGATGGACTTTTTACGGAAAAAAAGATAAAAGGTCCTGAATGACTCGTTGATGACTGGCTGCTGTGTATTCACGCCAAGGGTCAGACGTAAGTGGATAGACTGCTTGCTGCGTCACAGCTTTGAGATTTTGCCAAGCCTCTTGCTGCTTTAATTTTTGATAAAAAGCAATGGTTTTTGGCTCCTTATGCAGGAAAAGGAAGATGGTGTCTGGATCTAGCTGTTGTATAGAGCGAATGCTGATTTCTTTTTCTATTAGCTGGCCGTCATTCTGAAAAGCTGGCTGAAGACCAATGTCTTGAAAAATCACTTCTGACATGGTGCGATTCACAGACAAATAGAGCTGATCTTGAAAGATACGAAGAGGCAGGACGGTTTTTGGTGGATGATCAAAAAGGCATGCCTTTTTCGCTTGAATGACGAGTTCCTCGTAATGAATCAGCCATTCTTCTGCTTCCTTTGCTTCGTTTAAGAACATAGCTGTCTGTCTGAATTGAGTGCGCCAATCTAATTGTGTGAATGGAACAAAGTGAACAGGACAGATGGTTTTTAACACTTGTTTTTCTTCCTCTGTCACATGATCATTGGCAATGATCAGCTCAGGTTTTGTTTCCTTTAATAGCTGTAAATTGGCTTCAGCGTGCTCGTTGATCCGATGTGCACTCAGGTGAATCGGAATTTCTTCTGCATAATGTTCAAAATCATGTGCTGTCCATTTAGGGTGAAGAGGGGCAGCATATGGGATGATATGAATGGGTGTGAGCTGGCCGAGTATGGAATGGCCATAGGCTGCAATTTTCCGCTGCCGGCTTTTCATATAAGTAGAAGGGGTCATGCCCGTTTTTTTCTTAAAGATGCGGCTGAAGTAATACGGATCTTGATAGCCGATTTCAAGTGCAATGTCTTTGAGCTTTGCGCTGCCTTTTGCCATTAATTGTTTCGCTCTAGCCATCCTTTTCTTGGTGATATAGTCAGTCACACTCACATCAAAATGCTTTTTAAATAGCTCACTGTAATGATTAGAGCTGATGCCAGCCATATGAGATAGACTTGTCAGGCTGAGGGGTTCTTCGGAATGTTGATCGATATATTGTTTTGTTTTGAAAAGGGCATGTGCCGTGTCACAAATATCTTCTTTATGCAGTGTGAAAAGCTGCATAATGAGCTGCTGAAAAAGAGTTTGGCTTCTAAAAAAGCTAATGGATTCAGGTCTTTGCCATTCCTCTGTCATATCGGACAGTAAAGAATGAATTTGTTCAATCGAACTAATATCGATAAATTGCCATTTATTCAGTAAAGAACGGGCATGTTCCGTTGATACTTCTCCTATGTTTTGATCTTGCAGCGTGTAGAGCTGAAAGCGAAACAGATAGAGCTCGTGTTTTTGATAAGGCTCTGTTTTCAACATAAATGTTTCCCCAGGCATGATCGTATAGAGTGTCAGATGTTTCAATCGCCATTTTTGATCGTTCAATGTGAGTAAACCGCTGCCGCTTATGCTGAAGAGGAGGCAGAATGTATCTGATAGCTGCTGCTCTGTATGTGGAAGCTCTGCATTATTTATTTTTTCAGTATATGTTAATCGATAGATGAATTGTTCGGCATTTGCCAATGTACGTAATTGATTGTTGTTTCCCATAAAACCACCTGATCTCTTATTGATTGATAAACATTCTCAATTAAATTGTAGCAGAAAGAGCTGAAAGATGGTGATGTTTATTCTGTCAAAAAAGCACCCTGAGTGAGATCAGGGTGCGATGATTTATTCCGTTTTTCCATGTGCTAGTGCAGGTTCTTTTGTTAAGCTTAATGGCCGCAAGTCCTGCCAGTGTGTCTGGATATAATCGATGCAGGCATTTCTAGTGTCTTCACCAAAGACTTTTTCCCATCCATCTGGTACTGGTGCAAATGATGGCCAAAGTGAATGCTGTCCTTGTTCATTGACAAGCACAAGAAATACACCGTCTTCACGATCAAAGGGATTTGTCATTTGTCATCTCTCCTTTATTCTTAGTGCTTTTGTTTGACCCGATGCAGTGCGTTGTCTAAGATGACACCAATTTCTGCTAGGGGTTTAGGCTGGCACATGTCTTTGTGCCGGCAATGAATGTCGTGCTGTTCGATTGTTCCGTTGATATAAGGTGCCCATGCTTCGGGATCAATTGGTGTAAACCAATCTGGGATAATGGTAGATCTAAAGAATAATATGTCTCCCTGATAAGTTTTTGGCTGATATTCTCCGAGCAATCGAACTGAATTCACATAGGTTTCTTTTAGATTTCTAATGGCATCTTCACTTAAGCTTGCTAGTGCACTGCCATCTTTTTTCAAAATGTCGACGGCACTTTTCATCGTGAGCGGTTCACCTGTTAAGGTATCTGGATCATAACCGCCGAGCGCAAGAAGAGCGATTAGTGCTTCTTCTTCATCAGGTGCTTCTTTAATCGGTAAGAAATGGTTCGGATAGGCATCCAGCATCGCAACGAGTGCAATTTCTTCACCTTGCTGCTGGAGCTGTGTAGCCATTGCTTGTACAACGTTTCCACCTAATGACCAGCCAAGAAGATGATAAGGGCCTTTTGGCTGAATTGTTTGGATGTGCTTGATGTAATCCGCAGCCATATCATCTAGTGTGTGCGGGTAGTCATCTTTTCTTGCGATTCCTCGTGCCTGTAATCCATAAATAGGGATGTCTTTCTCTAATGTATTCAAGAGACCGGCATAGCACCAGCTAAGACCACCTGCTGGGTGAACACAGAAGAGAGGATACCTTTCTCCATTTGTTCGCAGCGGCAGCAAGATGTCTAGTGCGTTTTCATCGCTTCCTGTTTCTAGTTTCTCTGCCAAACTTGCCACATTTGGTGCTTCAAACAATGTTCCGATACTTAGTTTGACACCAAGTGCATCACGAATGCGGCTGATTAAACGAACCGCAAGCAGTGAATGTCCGCCAATGTCAAAAAAGCGATCGTCTATGCTGATTTTAGGCAAATCAAGCACCTCTTCAAAGAGATGACATAGGATTTCCTCTTTCGGATTTCTTGGGCCGCGTCCATCCGCTTGCTGTAAATGCAATTGAGGGGCCGGCAGTGATTTTTGATCAAGCTTCCCGTTTGCTGTAAGCGGCATGGCGTCAATCTGTACATATGCTGCGGGCACCATGTAATCAGGAAGACTGGCTGCTGCAAAATGACGAAGGGCTTCAGTATCGAAATGGTCTTCTTCCGTTGTGACGATATATGCAACTAAGCGCTTGTCGCCAGGCTGATCCTCTCGCATTATGACGGCCACTTGTGCAACTGCATCATGGCGTGCCAGAACGGCTTCGATTTCTCCAAGTTCAATACGGAATCCGCGTATTTTAATTTGATGATCAGCTCTGCCAATGTAATCAAGAGCCCCTTCTTCTGTCCAGCGCGCAAGGTCGCCTGTACGATACATCCTTGTGCCAGGTGCTCCATATGGATCGGCAGGGAATCGATCTGATGTCAGGTCAGGTCTGCCAAGATAACCTCTTGCAAGGCCAGCTCCAGCTACATACATTTCACCTGTTGTCCCAGGGGGAACAGGCTGCAGGTATTCATCAAGTACGTAAACGTGTAAATCAGGAATCGGTTCGCCGATTAAACTGCTGGAGTTCTTTGTGATCATGTCTCGATTGAGTTCATTGTACGTAACGTGTACGGTGGTTTCTGTAATGCCGTACATGTTAATTAGCTTTGGCTTACAGTCTGAGTGACGGCTGTACCAATCTTCTAATCTGCTAAGCTCTAATGCTTCACCGCCAAAGATGACATAGCGGAGTGATAATGCTTGGCCTAGTGTTTGTTGTTCCTTGTCTATCTGCATGAGCTGATAGAAGGCAGAAGGTGTTTGATTAAGCACAGTCACACCTTCCTCGACTAGAAGCTGCAGCATCTCTTCAGGAGAGCGAGAGATGGTATGAGGTACAATGACAAGCCTGCCGCCATATAAAAGTGGTCCCCATATTTCCCATACTGAAAAATCAAAGGCATATGAATGGAACATTGTCCAAACATCCTCTTCATCAAAATGGAACCAATGTTCAGTAGATGTCAGAAGACGGATGACATTTTGATGTGGGATGACCACTCCTTTTGGTTTCCCTGTAGAACCGGATGTATAAATAATATAGGCCGGATGCAGAGAAGATAGCGGTTCAATTCTGTCTATATCAGTCGGATTATGATTTGGCATAGTCAGCAATTGATCGCTCGTTTCTTTTTCGTCTAACAAAATCAAATCGCAATCAGCAGGGAGATGCACTGCATCTGTTTTTGTTGTGATGCTGCAAACTGGTTTGGCATCTTGTATCATGTATGCCAGCCTGTCTGCTGGATAGTCAGGATCAAGCGGAACATAGGCTGCGCCTGCTTTATGAACGGCTAATAAGCTGACGAGCATGTCGATTGATCTAGGCAGGGCAAGTGCAACGAACTGTTCTGGTCCAACGCCTCTTTGTATTAATAAATGAGCAAGACGATTGGCTTTGTAGTTTAACTCACCATAGGTAAGCTGCTTATTGCCATACGTTACAGCCACTCGATCAGAGTATTGCTGCGCCGTTTTTTCAAATAAGGCTGGGAGACTATGTGCTTGATCTAACTGAGCGAATGTCTTTTTATCAGGGAGAAATGTTTGCCGCTCTTTATCTGATAAAATGTTCACTTGGCCAATCGGCACGTGTGGGCGCTCAGTCACTTCAGTTAAAAAGCGCTTCATTCTGTCAGCGATTGCTCGAATGGTGCTTTCTTTAAACACATCTGTACTGAATTCAAACAAACCTGTTAATCCTGCTGCTGATCCAGTTTCAGTTCTTTGTTCTGTCAATTCGATGGTCAGATCAAATTTAGCTGACCCTACTGGTTTCACGTAAAGGTCTGAGTCAAGCTGTGTCAGCTTCATTTCTGCCTTCGGTGTATTTTGGAAGGCAAGCATGACTTGGAACAATGGATTTCGTGATCTGGATCGGGTTGGATTTAGGATTTCGACTAGCCGTTCAAATGGCAGATCCTGATGCTCATAGGCTGCTAAGTCAACGTCTCGCACTCGCTTCAATAGCTCACTAAAGGTTGGATTACCATCTGTATTAGTACGTAATACTAGTGTGTTCACAAACAAGCCCACAATATCGTCAAGTGCATCGTCATTCCGTCCAGCAATCGGACTGCCAATTGGAATATCTGTCCCCGCTCCAAGGCGTGTCATTAATGCTGCAAGTGATGCTTGAAGCACCATGAACAAACTCACTTGATGCTGCTTGGCAAGCTCAAGGAGGTTCTGATGTAAAGCGGGTTCAATCGTAAAGTCTATCGTCGCACCGTTGAAGCTTCCTTCCTGTGGACGCGGGAAGTCATAAGGCAGCTCAAGTTCTTCAGGCAAGTCATGTAAGGCACCTTTCCAATAGCTGAGCTGCTTGGCAAATAGACTATCCGTCTCTTCTTCACTACCCAACAGCTTCTGCTGCCAAATAGCATAGTCAGCATATTGAACAGGTTCTGCTGGCAAGGAGATGGATTTTCCTTGTATACGAGCTTCGTAAGCAGCAGCTAAGTCTCGCGTCAATGGTGCAAGTGACCAGCCATCACCAGCGATATGATGCAGCAATAGAAGCAGGACGGATCGGTTTGCATCAAGCGTGAATAACTCTGCTCGCAGTGCAGGTTCTTCTTCAATTTTAAAGCTATAGCGAATGGCTTCGTTTAACTGACTCTCAATTTGTTGATCGGTTGAAGCTGTGACATGGAGTTCAGGCTGAACACTTTTCGGATGTAAAATGACCTGTCTTGGCATGCCGTTCTTATCTGGAAAAATGGTTCTAAGGGTTTCATGTTTTTCAGTGATATCTGCCAGTGCACCAATTAGAGCTGTTTGATCTAGTGTACCTGTCAGTTGAATGACAAGTGGAATATTGTAAGTTGGACTTGGCCCTTCAAGGCAATGTAGGAACCAGAGCCGTTTTTGGGCAAAGGATAACGGGATTTCCTCTGGCTTGTCTTCTACCTGAAGCGGCGGCCGAATGTCCTTCGCTTTGTCAATATGCTGTGCAAGATCAGCAACCCGAGGCGATTCAAAAATGGTACTCATGCTTAGGTCTGCGCCAAGTGTATCGCGTATACGTCTAAGCAGGCGAGCGGCGAGTAAGGAATGTCCTCCTAAGTCAAAGAAACTATCATCTATGCCAATTTGAGATAGGCCAAGGGTTTCTGCAAATAAACTACATAACATGTCTTCTTGTGGTGTTCTAGGTGTCCGCTCAGAACTAACTAAAGACATATTTGGTATTGGTAATGCTTTGCGATCGATTTTGCCGTTTGGCGTAAGTGGAAGTTCTGGCAGAACGACAACAGCAGAAGGTACCATGTAATCAGGTAGTAATGAAGCCACAAACTGTCTGAGCTCTGAAGGGTGTAGAGACGAGCCGTCTGTCAGCACAACATATGCACAAAGCAGCTGCTGCCCAGGTTGATCCTCACGAACGATAACAGATGTATGCTTAATGGCTTGGTGCTGCATCATCACGGTTTCGATTTCACCTAGTTCAATACGGAAGCCGCGGATTTTAATTTGATGATCGGCACGGCTGATATAATCAATCGAACCATCTTCACGCCATCTGGCTAAATCACCGGTACGATACATTCTCGTGCCTTTTGTGCCGAATGGATCAGCGACAAAACGTTCAGCCGTTAAATCGTATCGTCCAAGATATCCTCTGGATACTCCTTCACCTGCAATATAAAGTTCACCGATTGATCCTGCTGGGACTGGGTTTAGTCCTTCATCTAAAATGTAAATGCTCGTATTCCAAATGGGTTTACCGATTGCCGGCCCGCTATTCTCTCGATGTGCTGTGACATTTTCCATCGTAGACCAGATCGTCGTTTCTGTAGGTCCGTACAAATTGGTAATGTCGCATTGAAGAGATTGCAAGGTATGCAAAAGGGAGGCAGGGAGTGCTTCTCCTCCAACAAGAACACGCATACCTGTTATCACGTCAGGGTATTCATCTGCCAACGCATGCCACAACGTTGGTGTTGCCTGCATGATGGTGACATGATGAGAACGAATCATGTCTGAAAGCTTTGCTGGTTCTTGTATGGTTTCTTTTTTTGCCAATAAAATAGCAGCCCCATGTAAAAGCGGGAGGAACATTTCCAGCCCGGAAATATCAAAGGCAATAGTCGTTACCGCTAAAAGCTGGTCTTCTTGATCTAATAAAAATGAATCTTGCATGGACAATATAAAGTTGATCACATTTCGTTTTGTTACAACAACACCCTTTGGTTTGCCTGTCGATCCTGATGTGTAGAGGATGTAGGCCGGGTGATGTGGAGAGCCCTCGCTCCATGTCGGATTGAGATTTGGACTGCCTGCTATCTCCTGATGAACAGCTACATCATCCAGTTGAACGATGTGCGGATGGTCCAAACCGTCTGCTGTCTCTTTGACTGCGAGTAAGCACGCCGGTTTGGCATCTTCTAGCATATAGGCGACTCGATCGTTAGGGTAATCAGGGTCTAATGGCAGATATGCAGCTCCCGTTTTGACGACGGCTAATAGACTTACGACCATATCGATGGATCGAGGCAGAGCAATGGCGACAAATTGTTCTGGTCCAATACCATGTTTTTTCAAATAATGAGCTAATTGATTAGCCCGCTGATTCAACTCTTCATAGGTCAAAGTGATTCCTTCAAACTGTAATGCTTTTGCTTGTGGCGTTTTGCTCACCTGTTTTTCAAATAGTTCCCGTAAAGATTCCTTTGGTAATTCTCGTTTTGTATCATTCCAGTGCTTGAGAATGGTCTCTTTTTCTTCAGACAAAAGAAGGTTGAATTGACTGATCGTCTGATCTTGCTCTAGTCCGGTTATTTCTTCCAGCAATTGAAGGAAACGCTGCTGATGAGCGTCAACTGCTTGCTCTTTGTAAACGGCAGGGTTTGCATCAAAGTCGATCTGAAATCCGTTCCCATCCGCGCGGTCGTATATGTTGATCGATATATCATCCACGGGTCCTGCTGAGAGGTTATGTGCTTGACCCATGCTCTGATCGAACATGAGATCATAATCAAATGGCATGATATTGATCTGCGGGCCAAATAATCGCTGATTTCTTCCGATAAGTTTAAAGTCTCTCCGCATGTCCTCGTGACGATATCTTTGATGAGGGCGAATGGCTTTTAGTTCATCAGATACTTGGCGAACAAGTGCTGAGAGCGTCATTTCTGGTTTGCATGTTAAACGAAACGGTACCAGGTTCATGACCATTCCGGGTGTTTGTAAGGCGCACGATCCAAGGCGCATCATCACAGGTAATCCTAAAACAATATCATGTGCACCAGTCATACGATGCATATATAAAGCGGATGCAGCAAGGATCATTTCATGCCACGTACCACCGAAGGCTGGAGCATTTTTTTTCATTTTGCTTACCTTTGCGGCATCGTAGCTAGCCGTTTTTCGGATAAAATGATCCGATGTTCTTGGGGCAAGTTCAGCAAGGCTGACAATTTCCGGTTGATCAGCAAAGCGATTTTTCCAAAACGCTTGATCATCTTCATATCGATTGGACTGTTGATAGGTGAGCTCCTCTTGGACTACGTCATGTAAGGCGCCAAATGTTTGAGGGGGCATAGGTGTCCCTTTCGATAGGGCTGAATAGACCTCAGCAACACGACGCGCAATGAGCGAAAAGGCAAATCCATCAATGGCAATGTGATGAATGCGCTGATACCAGATAAATCGATCGTCAGCAAGTTGAAAAAGTACTTCACGGAATAATACATCTTTCTCTAAAGAGACTGGCGTTGAAAGATCTGCCTTCATCCATGCTTTAGCCGCATCAAGCGGCTGTTTTTCATTTTGTAAATTGATTAATTGGAATGGAATCTCTTTCTTAGAAGAGAACCATTGCTTTGGACCGTCAGTATCCTCAACGAATCGCATATACAAAGAATCTGCTTCTAAGACAGTTTTTCTAATGGCTGCTTCAAAGTGTATGGGGTCAATAGGACCTTTAATATCTATATACTCAGCTGTATTGAAAATAGGATTAGATGGATCAAGCTGCTGCGCATACCAAATGCCTGATTGGGCACCGGTTAGTGGAAATGAATCGACTGACTGGATCGACAAGGGTCTATACCTCCTTTACAAGTAATCGATATTTGGAATAGATGGCTGTTTGTCTGGAAAAAGAAGAGTCCGCCAATGAGCGAGCGTTGGATTTGCTGCAAGCTCAACGAAATTGACTGTCGCTCCTTGCTGTCTCCACTTTTCCGCTAGGCTCATCATTCTAATAGAATCAAGTCCAAGGTAGACGAGATTCTCGTCAAGCGGTATTTCATTCGGCTCCATTTGGAGATACTCAGCTACTTGCTGAAGAATGGCCTCAAAGGATAGGTCATCACTTTCTGCATCCTGTCCTGTTAAACGACCAATGATTTGATTTGTTGTTGTGGTGACCGCACAGCGTTCAGCTGCATAGGTCATGGCCATTTTGTGATGTTTCAATGAAAAGTCAGCGACGGCATCGGCGACAAAGAAGGTTTCAATATCGAGCATGAATGCTTCTGCGGCTGTCAGCATACAGCCAATATGTGCATATACGCCAGTAATGATCAGTTGATCACGCCCGCCTTCTTGAAGAATATCCAAAAAATTAGATTTTTTGAATGCGCTATAACGCCATTTTGTCAGCAATGTATCTGCCTCAGATGGAGCAAGCTGATCAATGATTTTTGTCAATGCTTCATCATCACCAAGTCCAGGTCCCCAAAAATCTGTTAATAGGGCACGATCCTTCGGGTCTTGGTCACCAGGCTGTGCTGTATAGACGACTGGAATGCCAAGTTCATTGCATGTGTCACGTAATTGTTCAATATGCTGAACTAACTCTGTGATCGGTGATGTATCTTGTTGAAATGCATTTAAAAAATATTGCTGCATGTCATGTATCAGCAGAACAGCACGTTTCGGATCTGGTATCCAGTTCACTTTATTTTCGGGTAAATCTTGTGTGCTTGGCATTGGATATGCAGGAATAGTAGGGATTGCCATGGTTTTCACTCCTCTTTTTTATACGTTGGCAGTATGGGTTGCAGCTAGTTCTCTTAATGCTTTTTTACTGACTTTGCCTACACCTGTTTGTGGGAACGCATCGATCCATTCAATGCGGTCAGGAATTTTATAGGCTGCGAGCCCGCGATCTCTTAGAAATGATTTTAAGACGTGCGGTGCTGGTTTGTTGTTTCCTTTCGCAATGACAAAGGCACATGAGCGTTCGCCAAGAAATGGATCCGGCATGGATACCATGGCGGCATCATGAATGTCAGCATGGGCAAGTAAATGGTTCTCAACTTCTTCAGCGGCAACCTTTTCACCGCCACGATTGATTTGATCCTTGTCTCTGCCTTCTACAACAACATTTCCTTCTTTGGTTAATCGCACGATGTCACCTGTTCTGTAAAAGCCATCGGGTGTAAATGCTTTTTTGTTTTGTTCATCGGCTTTATAGTAGCCGCGAATCGTATAAGGTCCTCTTGTTAAAAGATGTCCAGCCACTTCATGCGAGACGGGCTTGTCCTCATCATCAACCACTAGTACCTCATCATATTCAGACATCGGGCGTCCTTGTGTATGAATAATGACATGTTCAGGATCATCTAATCTGGTATAGTTGACCAGACCTTCTGCCATGCCAAAAACTTGCTGTAACTTACATCCAAGGGCAGGCATCACTCGTTTTGCTGCCTCAGCACTGAATTTAGCACCACCGACTTGTAAGACTTCAAGACTCGATATGTCATCTGATCGATGAGGAGCGGCCTCTAGCCAAATCAATGCGATAGGTGGAACGACAGCGGTAATGGTCGCCCGTTCTTTTTCAATGAGTGGAAAGACGACATCAGGGCTTGATCCAGGTGCAAGAACGACTCTTCCGCCTGCGTATAACGTCCCAAGGACTCCAGGCGAGCTTAATGGATAGTTGTGCGCAACTGGAAGTGCAGCTAGATACACGCTTTCTTGTGTGAGCTCGCACACCTCATTGCTTTTCCAAAGACTATAAATATAGTCATCATGCGTGCGAGGGATAAGCTTAGAAAGGCCTGTGCTGCCTCCAGATAACTGAAGAAATGCAATATCGCTTGCCTCTACATGAATTTGGGGATCAAGTGCTGGGTCCTTGCGCAGATCATCTAAGCCAAGGAATTCCTCAGCTTCCCCTGCAACAATGACATGAGATAATGAGGGAAGCTTTTCTTTCACTTGACGCGCGAGTGTTCGATAATCAAAGCCGTCAGCGATATCTGGTATGACATATGCGTCTGCTTCGGCAAATTCAATAAAATAAGTGATTTCACTGCTTCTATGAGATGGCAGCGAGAAGACGGGTAAAGCACCGATTCGAAATAAGGCGAAAATGACTTCAAAAAAAGCAGGAATGTTAGGAAGCTGCACGACAACTCGACTTCCTTTTTGAATGCCAAGCTGATGAAAACCAGCGGCAAGACTGCTGACACGCTCATCAAGTTCTTGGTAGCTCATATGCGTATCAGCGTATGTAATCGCTGTTTTATTTCCTAGCGATGCGGCGCGTTCACGAAGCATACCGCCAAAGGTTTCCCCACGCCAACAGCCGTTTTCACGGTAGCGTTTTGCAAATTCTTCTGGCCATGTAGGTGGTTGAACGAACATGTTTTTGTCATCTCCTATTTACTTTTATAGCTGATGGATGCCCATCGCATGAAGCATCGTGTTGAATTTTGCAGATGTTTCAGCTAGCTCATCCTCTGCTTTTGATCCTTTGACCACTCCTGCACCAGCAAAGAGGCGAAGGGAGTGACCCTCAGCTTCTGCACAACGAATGGTGACAATCCAATCACCATCACCATTTGTATCTGCCCAGCCGATCATTCCTGTAAAAAATCCTCGATCGAAGGGTTCAATCGCTTGAATGGCTTCACGTGCATCTGCTGTAGGTGTTCCGCATACTGCGGGTGTTGGATGAAGGCTAAGCGCTAAATCAATTGAGGACACACTAGAATCTGTTAATTCACCTTTGACCACAGTAGACAAATGCCACATCGTTTCTGTTTGTATGACGGATGGTGATGCAGGCACATCTAATGTATGACAGTAAGGAGTAAGCGCTTTAGTGACAGCTTCGACAACCACTGCGTGCTCGTGTAAATCCTTCGCTGAAGTAAGGAGTTCATCGCGGCGGCGCTGGTCTTCTACTGGATCTGAACTGCGCGGCCGAGAACCAGCGAGTGGATTGGAAATCACAGATGAACCAGTTTTTGAAAGTAGCAGCTCAGGGCTTGCCCCAAGAAGTGTGCGCTTTTGGGAAGCCTTCGGGTCAGCTATATTTGCAGCAAACGTATAGCCAGTCGTATTATGACGAGCCAGTCGTTCGAGTATTGTTTTCGTATGAATATCTCGATTTGCTTTGAGATGGAGAGATCGAGAGAGTACGATTTTGCTAAGCTCTCCTTTCTCAATTTTAGCTAATCCTTCGTTCACACCTTCCATGTAGACATCTGGAGCAGGGACAGGTGTCACCTCATAGGATGGCGATACCGCTTCTGACTCCTCATCACCTTGTTGAAATTCGAGTGGATCACTAAACTGTACATGGACTGGAACATTTAAACGAACGGGCTGAGCCGGATCAAATGGGACAGCACCAGCCACAATCGGTGCTTGAATACCTGCTTGTTTGGCAGCGTCAAATACGTGCGCTACCTTTGTGGATAGTTCATTTAGTTGATTGGTTTCAATATGCTTGAATATCCCTTCGGCAAGTATCGTGCGTTTAGGGGAAGCAAGGAAAAAAGCGCCTGGCTGATAGTCTTGAAGCAACTGTACTTTTTCTTCTGACGACAATAATGAATGTTTCATGAAAAGGCCTCCTTTTGATTGAAATGCTAGATTCCGAGTGTTGCGCCACCATCAATTGTGAGATTCTGCATCGTAATATGATTGGATTGCTCAGATGCAAAGAAAATGACTGCATCAGCGATGTTTTGAGGATCAGCGATTTTTTGTAAAGGAATACCGGTTTTATACGTCTCTAATGAGCCTTTAATCACCTGATTTTCTCCTTGTTCATCAGCCCATAAAGCCCATTGCATAGGTGTTGCGGTAGAGCCAGGAGAGACAACGTTGCATCTGATCCCGTAGGCTGCCAGCTCTAATCCTAGCGTTTTTGTAAAGGAAGTAGCTGCTGCTTTTGAAGCGGCATAGGCAGCCATATTCATTCTAGGAATGGCACCTGCGTTAGAGCTGACAGTCACAATGACCCCTTCTGATCTTTTCATCATGTATTTGGAGACAGCTTGAGATACGTAAAAGACACCATGTGTGTTGACTGCGAAAGTTTGTTGCCAGTCATCTGCACTAAGCTGGTCAATAGAACTAATTCGAAGGATGCCTGCTACATTGACCAGTAAATAAATGGGTCCAAGCTGCTTTTCAATATGATCAACAATGTGCTGAACAGAAGTTTGATCGGTGATGTCACCTGGATAGGCAAAGGCACGTATGCCTTCATCATTCATTTGCTGGACGGTGCTTTGCAGCTGATCTTCATTTGCGTCAACTGCTGCAATAATCGCACCTTCCTCGGCTAGTCTTTTAGCGACTGCTTGTCCAATACCTTGTCCTGCGCCTGTAATAAGGGCAATTTTTTGAGATAGACCACTATGTTTCATGTGTTCACTGCCTTTCCTTCATGTCTGTGGTTGTGAAAGGATCATCATGATAGAGTGCAAAACGAAAAGCGTAATTCATTAGCACTGGTAAAACGGACGTATGTCCTTCTTCAGGGAACTCGTGATAGGCCGTATGCAAGCCATATGAAGATAAAGGCAGCATCCGATTTGCTAGTGCATGTGCATGATCATTCATTTGACATGGATGATGTTTTTCTAATTCACCTACACCTACAAGCAGCCTGGCATCCATAGACATCTGACGTATATGATTGGTGAATTGGTGTTCTTTTTCTAGAAATAAATCTTTGTTCCAGTGGATAGAAGGACTGCCCGCAATATATGTCTGATAAGCATCAGGGTGCTCAAATAGTGTGTGTAATACAAAAAGACCGCCAAGAGAGTGCCCAAACAGTGTTTGACGACTCTGGTTGATCGGAAAGCGCTGCTCGATATAAGGCTTTACAATCTTTTCTAAAAAAGAAAAGAACGCAGAGGCGCCGCCATATGTATGGTTGGAGAAATCCTTTCTTTTGCCACCAATGGAAGCGTCAGGGCCAGTTAAAGTGAGATCATAATGCCTGAGCGGATGATAGGGTGCTTCTGTCTGATAGCCAATTCCAACAATGATGGCAGGTACGACACCTGTTTTTTCAGGTCTTCTTGACTGTAAACGAAGTGCTTCGACCATCGTGCCAAAAAGTGAATTTCCATCAAGTACGTACATGACTGGAAAACCAGCCGCTGGAGGAGTAGTATTCGGTTTAAATATAAAAAGTCTATATGGGTGTGCTGTGATATCCAGTTGCTCCGTCCCCGGTATAAAAAAAGGCCGGCTTTCTCCGAAAAGTGAATCCTCAGTACCCATTCCTTCAGGGCGTTTGGACATGTGTAAAAATCCCCTTCCTCAAAATGACTCTCATACGATGATAAAAGCAGGCTTGCGGATATAGGATGAGTGTAGTAATAGAATTGAAATGAAAATGATTCTCAATTATCACGCAAGCAAATCAAATGATAATGGTTATCAATTATGAAGTCAAATGTTCATTAAGTCGTGTAGTTGATCATTTAATCTAAATATTATGAAAATAAAGGACTAAATAACTACCAAATGAATGGAAATAGGGAATGCCGGACTGAGTCATTTAAAAAGAGGAGAAATGCCAAAAGACCTTGACCGTCTCGGGATATTTACCATTTTCTTCTGTTTGATTCAGGAATATATATAGGTTTTTCTTCTTGAAATCATTTTGAGGAAAAATAAGTCTATAGACCTTCTTGTATTTTTAGGAAAAAAGAGGAGAATTTTTCGAAAAGCTGGTGATCATATCTCACAACTTATTCAATATTATACGTAAATTCATATACAATTTTCTAAGGAAGACAAGATCGAAGGGAATGTAGGCAGAATGAAAACTTCATTAGGAAAGCTGAGGCTAAAACTGCATGAAAATCAGCTCAAACTGACAAATACATTTACAGTGGAAGAATATCATGAAATGAAACAGTCATTACATGAAATACGGATGTCATTTGCGGCCTATGAACAATGGGATTTATACCAGCGGGCCACCGATATGATCACCATCCTCCTCTTTCAACACGCCCTCAAGCAAAAACCCCAATAATTTCTTATGAAAGGACGGTGCTGTTTTAAGAGTGGCAAAAGATCATATAGCATCAAAAATGCGGCAATTAAAAAAGTAAGGGATGTCCCCTTACTTTTTTTCTGCAAACACCATTCAATTAAAATCCATCTGTGACATCATATTCGTAACGAATATCGGCTTTGACATTGCTCATAGTAGATCTCGCTGTAGCCTTTGCGTTGTACTTAAAGCTCCATTTTTGCGCGACTTTTAATTGATCATCCAGAGAAATACGGTAAGAACCACTTGTTGCAGATGAAACAAGTGATGTGTACCAAATATTACTTTCACTAGCCATCAGTTTGTGAGTGACATTCCCTTGGTTGGGTGTTTGGGTACTAGTTGTCGAAATCGATTTAACTACAGCACGTTTAGGAACTGTGGAATTATTAGTTAAATCCATTGTAATGACTGAAGAATCAACTCCTAAAAAATTTAAAGAAGAATTCCCCAAGTTAGTAGCAGTCCCCGTAAAATTGAATGTCCCATTCCCAGATTTAATACGATCTTGAATGGAAACAGTAAAGTACATATTCCCTGTATATGTACCACGGGTCACTTTCACAAAATAAGTTTCAGAAGTTGAAGTCACGTCACCAGTATTAGCAAAAATAAAAGGCGTTACTGAATCAGGATTAATAACTTCGGACCCTGTCCTAGAATATTTAGAATTATACACCTCGATATTCATCCCTGTATATTGCTTATTATACGAACTTCTGACATAAACTCTTTCACCTTTATTGATCGTAAACTGATAATACGCTTCATTTTCACCTTCAGGTAAGATTGTCGTATCTGGACGACTATATTTCCAATATCCCATTGAGCTTGCTGTGTTAGGACTGTTATTCCCCGTAATCGCTGCTTCTGCTGAATGTGGTGCAAAAAAACTAGTAATAAGCACTAATAATAATGCAGGTAATAAAAAACGTTTGAAAATAGTATTTGTCATATTTTAACCCTCCTTGTAATAATTACTATATCGGATCAAAACTAACAAATTTTAACTGAATTGCCGATATATTTAATAATCACTATTTTTTAAAAGGAGAATCAAAATGAATATCAATACGTCATATACGATACCTTCAAACAATCAGAACCGAATCGACTCTAAAGATCAATCAGCTATTAAAAGTACAAATGAGGTGATGACCGAATCTGATAGACGGATGAAAATATTAGATGAAAAATACGAAAAAATAAATGAACAAAATAAACGATTCAAAGATCCTCAAGACCATATATATAATAAGTATAGAAACCCTTATTCTTCTTATTTCAGAAGTGATTTAACAAAACCGGAAAGAGAAGCTGCTTACATTATGGAAATGAGTTGGGCAAGGAATAATAAAGGAGGTCAATATGACTTTAATGACGCCATCTTCCGTAATGAAAAACGGTACGATCCTACACAAGAAAGTGTAGAAAAGAAAATACTCAATCGTCAAAAAGTGAACGAACAATTACAAGATTTATTCTCTAAAAACGGTATAACCATTCCTAAAAACACGAATTTAACTTTTACCATTGATCCAAATAATTTCAAATTAGTGGTGAGTGGATCAACAGACGAATCGCTGATGAAACAAATAGAAGATCTATTAAATACAACCAACAATACAAGAGAACTATTTTTTCATATTATGAAAAGCAGAAATGATGATTCTACTCAATTCACACCGGATTCACTAGCAAAGTTCCACCTTGTTAATCAAATCAAAACGGTGACAGGCTACAATTTAAAGGATTTAAGCATTGTAAATGGTCAATTTGTAACGGATAACGGAGCGAATATTTTTGATCTATACAAAGAAGAACTCCTGAAAAATCCATACACAGCAGAAAATGCGCGCATTGCCGCTTCACATTACGGAGCACAGCTATTTGATCTAGCGAAAAACGGGTTTGATTCTATTCCAGATTTGGTGTTATCTATTGGTTACCAAAACGGCTCCTTATATGACATTGGACAAAAGGTGAATTACGGAGTATCAAAGTGAAGATAAATACATCTAACACGACAGCCATTCTAAATAAGCAGAACCTTCCGGACTTCAATAGCCATTCAGCTATTAAAAGTACAAATGAGGTGATGACCGAAGCTGATAGACGAATGAAAATACTAGATGAAAAATATCAAAAAATAAATGAACAAAATAAACGTTTCAAAGATCCTCATGGCCATATATTTGATAAGTATCGAAATCCAAACTCCCCTTATTTCAGAAATGACTTAACCAAACCGGAAAGAGAGGCGGCTTACTCTATTGAAATTGGATGGGCTAATAGTGGAACAGGAGGGCATTATAATTCTAATGATGCCGCCTTCCGTAATGAAAAACGGTACGATCCTACGCAAGAAAGTGTAGAAAAGAAAATACTCAATCGTCAAAAAGTGAACGAACAATTACAAGATTTATTCTCTAAAAACGGTATAACCATTCCTAAAAACACAAATCTCACTTTTACCATTGACCCGAACAATTTTAAATTAGTGGTAAGTGGTTCAAAAGACGAATCGCTGATGAAACAAATAGAAGACTTATTAAATACAACCAACAATACAAGAGAATTATTTTTCCATATCATGAAAAGCAGATCGGACGATTCTACTCAATTTACGCCTGATTCTCTTGCCAAGTTCCACCTTGTCAATCAAATCAAAACGGTGACAGGCTACAATTTAAAAGATTTAAGCATTGTAAACGGTCAATTTGTAACGGATAAAGGAACGAATATTTTTGATCTATACAAAGAAGAACTCCTGAAAAATCCATACACAGCTGAAAATGCACGCATTGCTGCATCACATTATGGTGCACAGCTCTTTGATCTAGCCAAAAATGGGTTTGATTCTATTCCCGATTTGGTGCTATCTATTGGTTATCAAAATGGCTCTTTACAAGACATTGGACAAAAAGAGAATTATGGGGTTAAGAAAACGATAGATTAACAAAACGTGGACGACGACAGGTACAAAACTAGATACCGTTAATAAAGGACTCTATAACAATTTATGTTACAGAGTCTTTTCTATTGAAGTGCGTTGTTTCGCTGTTCAACGAAACATCCTCATGGTAATTTTGACTATAGTCGATGTTTTTCACTTTTTTATTGATGAAAATGTTAAAATGATGAGTAGCGTATTTTTTTATGAAAGGACGGTGCTTGGCATGACGGAACTTCTCGATGACCGGCTGCCGCCGCAAAATATAGAAGCCGAGCAGGCCGTATTAGGTGCTGTTTTTTTAGAACCATCTGCGCTAACGCTCGCTTCTGAGGTATTAATTCCAGAGGATTTCTATAGAATGTCGCATCAAAAGATTTACAATGCGATGCTTATACTTGGCGATAGAGGAGAACCGGTCGATCTTGTCACGGTGACATCTGAGCTTGCCAATACAGATTTACTAGAAGAGGTAGGCGGGATTTCGTATTTAACCGATATTGCGAACTCGGTCCCAACGGCCGCAAACATTGAATACTATGCAAAAATTGTAGAAGAGAAATCCATTTTAAGACGTCTGATCCGTACGGCGACAACCATTGCACAGGATGGGTACACGCGTGAGGATGAAGTAGAAGACCTGTTGAGTGATGCTGAAAAGACCATCATGGAAGTGGCTCAGCGTAAAAACTCAGGAGCCTTTCAAAACATTAAGGACGTTCTTGTTCAAACATACGATAATATTGAACAGCTTCATAACCGCAAAGGCGATATCACAGGGATTCCAACGGGTTTCTCTGAGCTTGACCGGATGACAGCTGGATTCCAGCGAAATGATTTAATCATTGTAGCGGCTCGTCCATCAGTAGGGAAAACCGCCTTCGCATTGAACATTGCCCAAAATGTCGCGACCAAAACGGACGAAAGTGTCGCCATCTTTAGTTTAGAGATGGGTGCGGAGCAGCTCGTTATGCGAATGCTGTGTGCAGAGGGGAATATCAATGCACAGAACTTAAGAACCGGTAATCTGACAGAAGAGGACTGGGGCAAGCTGACAATGGCGATGGGCTCGCTGTCAAACAGCGGGATTTTCATTGATGATACACCTGGAATCAGAGTAAGTGAAATTCGCTCGAAATGCCGCCGCTTGAAGCAAGAAAATGGTCTTGGCATGATCCTGATAGACTACTTGCAGCTCATTCAAGGGAGCGGACGATCAAGTGATAACCGTCAGCAGGAGGTTTCTGAAATCTCTAGGGCATTAAAATCGCTGGCAAGGGAGCTTGAAGTTCCGGTTATTGCCTTGTCTCAGCTTTCACGTGGGGTTGAGCAGCGTCAGGACAAACGTCCGATGATGTCTGATATTCGTGAATCAGGAAGTATCGAGCAGGATGCCGATATCGTGGCATTCCTTTATCGTGATGATTACTACGACAAAGAATCAGAGAATAAGAACATTATTGAAATCATCATTGCCAAACAGCGTAACGGTCCAGTTGGTACAGTATCACTGGCGTTCGTCAAAGAATATAACAAATTCGTCAACCTGGAAAGAAGATTTGATGATGCGGGTGTTCCGCCCGGTGCTTAAAGCCCAGCTCAAGAAGCTGGGCTTTTTTTGATTGATCTACATCGAAAGAATGATTGAAAAAACAGTCAATATGAGGAGGAGAGAGAAAAAGAGAGAGCGTATACTAAAAGGAGAAAAGGAGTGAAGACTGATGAAATTTCAACAGTTTGAAGCCGCTCAATTACGTATCGCACGCCCAACCGTCAACATGAAAGAGGTTGTTTGCTTTTATGAAGAAGGCTTAGGGCTCAAACGAATAGGCTCATTTGATCAGCATGAAGGGTACGATGGTGTGATGCTCGGGCTGCCTCACCAGCATGTTCATTTAGAAATCACCAAATATGAAGAAGAAGAAAGCCTGCCTGCCCCGCATCCAGAACAGCTGCTTGTTTTCTATATTCCGGATGCAGAGGAATTTCAGCAAATGAAAGAGAGATTGATTTCATTTGGCGGCCGGCATGTCACCTCAACGAATCCTTACTGGGACCGGGTAGGAGCAACCATTGAAGATCCAGATGGGTATCGGGTTGTGCTGATGAATACAGATGGTATTACACCGGTTTAAAAAAGACTCCCATTGCTGGGGGTCTTTTTTATGTTGATGAACAGTGGACACGATAAAAAGTTGTTTTTTCTCAAAATCTCCATTTCTAAGCGCTAAAGAAGTGATTAAAGCGCTTTTCTATATATTTAAAGCGAACAAAATTTGATTTCGAGATATTAATGTTCGGATTTCGCGTTGACTTTTTCGGTGTGCATTGATAAAATAAATGTGTTTGAAAGAGATAACGTTTTGAAAGGTTAACGGAGGTGCACGATATGTCTTCAGTAGTCGTAGTAGGTACGCAGTGGGGTGACGAAGGGAAAGGGAAAATTACCGATTTCCTTTCAGAAAATGCAGAGGTGATTGCCCGTTATCAAGGGGGAAACAATGCAGGTCACACGATCAAATTTGATGGAGTGACATACAAGCTACACCTCATTCCATCCGGTATTTTTTATAAAGAGAAAACTTGTGTCATCGGTAATGGAATGGTGGTTGATCCTAAAGCGTTGGTCACTGAGCTTGCGTATCTTCACGAACGGAATGTGAGTACAGATAACCTCAGAATCAGCAATAGAGCCCATGTTATTCTGCCTTACCATTTAAAATTGGACGAGGTAGAAGAAGAGCGGAAAGGGGCTAACAAGATCGGCACGACGAAAAAAGGAATCGGACCAGCTTATATGGACAAAGCAGCTCGCGTCGGTATCCGTGTCGCAGATCTATTAGATCGTGAAGTATTTGAAGAGAAGCTTGCACGTAATCTAGAAGAGAAAAATCGTCTTTTAGAGAAAATGTACGACACAGAAGGCTTCAAGATTGAAGATATTTTAGACGAGTATTATGAATATGGCCAGCAAGTGAAAAAATATGTCGTAGACACATCTGTTGTTCTGAATGATGCACTAGATGAAGGCCGCCGCGTGCTATTTGAAGGAGCACAAGGGGTCATGCTTGATATCGATCAAGGGACATACCCATTTGTGACGTCATCTAACCCAGTAGCTGGAGGAGTGACGATTGGTTCTGGTGTAGGACCAACGAAAATTCAACATGTGGTCGGCGTGTCAAAAGCGTACACAACACGTGTTGGAGATGGCCCATTCCCGACAGAACTCCATGATGAAATTGGCGATCAAATTCGTGAGGTTGGCCGTGAATACGGTACGACAACTGGACGCCCGCGCCGTGTCGGCTGGTTTGACAGCGTTGTTGTCCGTCATGCACGCCGTGTGAGCGGAATTACAGATTTATCTCTTAACTCAATTGATGTACTAACAGGGATTGAAAAGTTGAAAATCTGTGTTGCTTATAAATTGAACGGAGAAATCACAGAGGAATTCCCAGCAAGCCTAAACGAATTAGCGAAATGTGAGCCTGTCTACGAAGAAATGCCTGGATGGACAGAGGATATTACAGGTGTGAAGAACTTAAGTGAACTGCCTGCAAATGCCCGCCATTATTTAGAACGCATTTCACAATTAACAGGTATTCCACTTTCCATTTTCTCAGTCGGACCAGATCGTTCACAAACGAACGTTGTCCGCAGCGTGTACCGTCCATAAGAATAGATTGATGAGACACCAGTAAAATCTCGCATTTTACTGGTGTTTTTTTGTTTAAATATTCCTTAATTTCAGTAGAGCGGACTTCCGGTCATTACCAAAATATGATAACTGTATAGAGGGAAGGAGCGTTCTAGTGAAAGAAAGAATACGATTATTAGATATTTTACGAGGTTTTGCCATACTAGGCACATTGGGAACGAACGTCTGGTTTTTTGCGTACACAGGGGATACCTTTGCGACAGATCAGATTGCGGATGAATATGAAAATGGCAGTTTTCTTGAAAGCCTTGTCTCCATGTTCGTTTATGGAAAAATGCTCTCGCTGCTCACGATCATGTTTGGTGTTGGATTGGAGCTGAAATACCAGCAGGCAAAAAGGAAAAACACGCCTTGGCCGGGCACTTATTTATGGATTCTTTTATTTTTATTTATCGAAGGCTTTGTCCATTTTGCGCTCGTGATGGAATATGATGTGCTCATGAGTTATGCCGTTACTGGGCTGCTTGTGGCTTACATTGTACGGGGAGGCAGCAGGCGTATCAAAAAAGGCATGATATTCTCAGGTGTGATTCATCTACTCGTCATGTCATGTTTGATGGTGTACTCCCTCTCTGACATGGAGTCAGCGGCCGATGATCAAAACGGTGAACCGGCGCTGGAAGAGCAGCTTCCAGAGACATGGATCTCGCAGGTTCAAGAACGGTTACAATACTTTTTCATGTACCGAGAAGAAGCAATCTTTATCATTCCAATGAACACATTTCTGTTTTTATTAGGTGTGCGGATGATGAGAGCCGGTGTATTTTATGCAAATGAACGCGGACAATCTCTCCGGAAAATATTGTTCCGAATCGGACTGTGGGTTGGTCTGCCGCTGAATGCACTAGTCTTCGTTCCAAACGATCTAGTGGAATTTGCGGTGCGCTACGCCTTTTCACCATTCCTCTCTATTTTCTATATAGCTGTCATTGCGAAGCTCCTCGCACGCACGGAGTCATGGTTCATGTGGAATTGGTTTGAATATGTAGGGAAAATGGCGCTTAGCTGCTACATCCTGCAAAATGTCATCTGCTCCATTCTTTTTTATAGTTGGGGATTGGGTCTTGGCGGTCAAATCAATGCGCCCCTTATTGTATTGGCATGGCTGTTAATTTCCCTTCTGCAAATCGCGATTTCAGCAGTTTGCCTAAAGGTTTGGAGAATTGGACCAATGGAATATATCCGTTCACGGGCACTTCGCAGGGTGACGATGAAAAAAGCATCATAAAGGGGATAGACAATATGTTTTTTAAAAAAATGACGAAAAAAGAACAAGCGAATGCACATCAAGCGGCTGTGCCGGCATTTGTCTTTTATCTTCTCGCATTAGGAGGGCATGCGTTGTACGCGTATTTCCAAGGTGACAGGCCACCGGTTACTTTTGTCATTTTAATGGCGGGACTCCTTGTTTTTTTCTCCGCCGACTGGTTATTTAACAAAAAACATTCATAAAAAAAGCCCTCATCACGAGGGCTTTTTTCTTACTTCAGGCTTTTATATTGGCCTTTTAAGTTTTTACGGATGTACTGAATGATTTTGCGTAATTCGTTTGCATGCGGTCTGCCAAACGGACTTGTTTGTCTTTGCTGATAGAGCACTTGCCCTTTTTCATTTAATAAGAAATAGGCGGGTTCACCATGCACCCCGTGGTCTTCATATGGGGCATCTTCCCCGTGATAGTGGACTTCATATGCTTTTAAAGACGTGAGGTCATGGTCATACATGATCGGGAAGGACAGTCCTTCTTTATCCGCAAATGCCTTCAAATCATCAGGGTTATCGGTTGAAATCGCCATCAAGTGAATATCCTTGTCCTGAAAATAGGACTGCTGCTGTTCGAGCTCTTTTAATTCTTCTACACATACCGGACACCAAGATCCTCTAAAGAAAACGATCAGGTGCCAGCTTTGATGCTCCTCTAAATGTTTGTCGAAATCAATGTGATCGCCCTGTATTGTTGGAAGTGAAAAGTTGGGCATTTTATCTCCTAATTTGAATGAACTCATACTGCTTCCTCCTTTTTCAATGACAATGTCACTTGTTTCATGTATAGCCATTTTTGAGCGGCCTGAAACGTGTCTATGTGTTTGAATAGGCAGAAATCATCCGAAAAGACGTATTTAATGAATGCGGTTGCAGAAGTGGAGGCTTTGAAAGCAGATTTGACATCCGACACTTTTTTTTGAAAAATGTCGAAAAACGTATTGCCATATGTAATTATTCTATGATATTATAAATCTCGTTGTTGCAAAGGTCTCTGAAACTTGTTAGGATGCGATGTTCCAGCTTTTTTAAAGCGATTGGTTTGACGCAATACAACTTCTTCAGATTTACTTTTCACAAACCGAGAGCCATTAGCTCAGTTGGTAGAGCATCTGACTTTTAATCAGAGGGTCGAAGGTTCGAGTCCTTCATGGCTCACCATGTATTGGCCCGTTGGTCAAGCGGTTAAGACACCGCCCTTTCACGGCGGTAACACGGGTTCGAATCCCGTACGGGTCATTGATTTACTTTAGCGTTAAGCTAATTTTTTCCTCACTTGCTTGAAGGAGCACCACGATTGCTTTTTCGGGCAAGTTACTGAGGTCCGGTAGTTCAGTTGGTTAGAATGCCTGCCTGTCACGCAGGAGGTCGCGGGTTCGAGTCCCGTCCGGACCGCCATTTATACATATTCATCTTTTTGATGATGGCTCGGTAGCTCAGTTGGTAGAGCAACGGACTGAAAATCCGTGTGTCGGCGGTTCGATTCCGTCCCGAGCCACTTCCAAACGCATCTGCAATCGCAGGTGCGTTTTTATTATGAAAAGAAGGCATAAAAAGGGAGAAGCCGGACCTAGGTAGGGCCCGGCTCCATAAGAAGAAGACGTTACATCTATATAGACGGCTGATGATTGGAAAAGTTTCAATAAAAAAGGAAAAAGTCATCAATTTTTTTGAGCGGCGCCTTCCTATCCAACGTTTACTAGAAAAGAAAGCCGTTATTATTTTTATCTTTGCCTCGTAAAACGTTATAATAGACAGTGAGCCTTTTTTTCGTAAACGGAAAAGGCGTAATGATATATGCAAAATGGAATGACATAGATGCTAAAAATGCAGGAGGAAATCACAATGGAAAAAAAGATTCTTGTCGTAGATGATGAAAAACCGATTGCTGATATATTGGAA
>NZ_LKCP01000079.1:0-41352 GCF_001518755.1 Bacillus sp. AM 13(2015)
GCTACCTTGGAGGTGACTGATTGCGGCGTGAGCAAAAAGAGTGCAACCGCTATAAGTGATTCATACAATGTGGTCATGAGACCTGTTGACCCTTCCCCATACAGTGAAATGAGTAAGGAACCCACAATTAAGCCGATGGCCGCCCCTGCTTTCTTCCCTTCTTTCAGCAATCCGCCTAATAAACCTGAAAAGGCAAGAAGACTCATCTGATAAAGGTTTCCAATGTTGGCGAGACCGAGAATTAATCCTGTCACAACACCGACCGTACAACCAATACTGGCTCCGCCAATAAAAGCAAAGGTCAGCACTACATAACGTGACAAAATATGCTCTGCCTGCATCCCTTGAAATGAGATCCCAGCAAGTCCAGTTAAAACTGAGGCAATTAAAATCATAAAACAAATAATTTCTTCGACCTTTAAAGAGTGTTTAATTTTCCTAACTGTAAAAATCGGCAGGCTTTGAAGAAAAATCAGTGTCAAAATGAAGGCAAGTCCTGCTTCGACACCCGCCATGACGTAATCATAGCTTTGCACAGCACCTTGCTCTAGGTAAACAAACGCTCCTCGGGTAATCAGCATCGAAAGAACAATGACAACCGGTAATGTTTTCACTGGGTCTTTGATGATGAAAGAAACCACCTTTGACACAAGGAGAAACATAAGCAGCGATGCAAACACAAACAATGCATTTTGAGGTGATATCGTCATCGCCCCAGCGAGTAAAGCGAGACAAGCAAGCATTGCCTTATCTCTTTTAATAAACAGCATGGAACCAAAGAAAGGCAGAGCAAACGGCATAATTTCAGATAATATAAAGGCTCGTCCTAATAAAAAGCCTAGAACAACATAAATAAACCCTTTATAGAAAAAAAGAGAATGCGTGTGATGAAGAAACAGGTTTTTCATCTTTTTTAACCCCGCACTGATTCTTTCAAACCCCGCTCCTGTTAAATCAGTTCTTCTTTCTAGTTTTTCCATCTTCTCATCCCCCACCTGATATTCGTTGCTTGTCATTATAGCGAAGGTGAAAAAGAAATTTTGTCAAAAGAAGTTGTCGTTTCCATAAAACGTTCGACGCTTTATTCGTCAAAGAGGCATACTTTCTTGAAAGTCGATGTCTTTCATCAGAATTTTACGAAAGCACAAAAAAACAGCTTTCCTATAGAAAGCTGTTTCGAAGATGACCCGTACGGGATTCGAACCCGTGTTACCGCCGTGAAAGGGCGGTGTCTTAACCGCTTGACCAACGGGCCTTGCTTTATGTTCTAGTTAAAAGGATAGCGGCGGAGGGGATCGAACCCCCGACCTCACGGGTATGAACCGTACGCTCTAGCCAGCTGAGCTACACCGCCATAATAATAATGCGCTAAGAAGCACAAGAACTATAATACAAAGGATTCGCTTGTCCGTCAATAGAAAGTTTTAAATTAAATGACGAAATCTCAAAAAATGTAGGATAGGTCATGAAAATAAGCACCTGCTGAACAGCAGATGCTTTGTTGTGAAAATATATAGAAAGCAGCAACAAGTTAACCTCTTCTTGCTCCGCGCCCCCCACGTTTTGATTCCGTGTTACGTTTTAAAGATGTTAAGCGATCTTCGCTATCTTTTAAGAATTTGTTCATTTTTTGTTCAAACGATTCCTTCGGACGGAAATCATTTCTGCTTGGTCTTGATTGTTGTTGAGGACGATCTTTTGCTTTTTTAATGGACAAGCCGATTTTACCGTCTTTTTCAACGTTAATCACTTTCACTTCAACTTGTTCACCGACTTTTAAATGCTCATTAATATCTTTTACATAGTTATCGGCTACCTCACTGATATGAACGAGACCAGTTGAACCGCCTGGCAACTCCACAAAAGCTCCAAAATTTGTAATGCCCGTAACTTTCCCTTGTAACTTGCTGCCAACTTCAATCGACATAAAAAAAGTGCTCCTCCTTAGACTTATAAAAAAATCTCATTTGTTCAATTATACATAAACTGAATTTTAAGTGTCAACAAGGCTAATCGCTCTTATTGCCCACATCAAAGATTTTTTCGCCTTTTTTGGACATATAATAGTCCCGTCGTGCCAGTTCGAGTACGTATTCCTTGCTTTTCAGCTTCTTAATTTCATCAGAAATATCTTCCTGCTTTGTTTGTAATTGCTTCAACTCTTTTTCGAGCGCAACCTTCTTCTCTTCTTTTTCCTTTAGGGAAGACGATTGCGACCAGAGGGCACTTGTCACCAAGACAGCAAACATGAGCACGATCACACCAAACACGGTAAGCCTTCTAAGGAGTCCGCGACGTTTGCGTTTTAAGCGCTGTGCTTGCTGTTCCATTTGTTTTTGGTAATCATTTTGAATTTGTGCGATATTTCTTTTTCTCTTGTTCAAGGTTGAAGGCCTCCTCTCTTACTTTGTCCAGAATTGTTTCCATTTCGTTTTGATGGTACCAGATAATTTCTTGGCCCCTTGTAAAATTCCTGCTCCTTTTGAGAAAAACAATCTCATTGATGTTCGCCATTTTTCGGGAATCCGATGAATAATGGTCACATTGAGTAACCAGATGAGCGGATAACAAACAATCGACAGCACCTTCCACACGAGCTGAAACGTAAAACGAACTAGACGTAAGAGCGAGTGGAGCAAGAACAGAATAGCACTTATGACCAATGTGATCATCCAGCGGATCGGCTGGAAGACAATCGACATGACCAGCCTTTTCAGGAAGAGAACGGTCTGATATACACACATCATGATAAACTTGAGAATCTTGAGATACAGATGTTTCATCAATGCCTGATACATCGAGAAACCTAGTGCAACGGCTAGAAAAATATAAAGCCTGAATTCTCCCTCATTTGTCAGCAGCAGGACGTAAAAGAATAAGAGACCCTGCACCATCCAAAAAAGGAGATCGTGTATAGCCAAAAGCCATTTTGCTGTTTTATCCCGGTTCACAAACAGCTTGTACGTATCAAGCGATGCGCCCAGCCAGATGCCCATCGCCGCCATGGAAAGCATCGTATAAAACTGGACTGTCAGCGTCATTTAAACAGCTTGCTAAAAAATCCTTTAGCTTTCTCCCCGTGCTGCTCATCAACATAGATTAAATCAAAGACACGCCCTTTGATCGACACAACGCCCTTTTCGACGTCTAGGTTCTTCATTTGCAGATTTTCTCCGCGGATGGCGAGAATCCCCATGACCGTCTCCAGCAGAAATTCCTCACTATCAAAGCTTTCCACTTGTTTGACACCAGTGATATCTAAATGCTTTCTGTTTCGCATTGTGACATTGTGCTCCGCGTCTGATGACAGCTTCGTGCCTTGAGGTTGATTATAATATTGATTCATTTATACATCCCCCATATCTCATACTTGCATGTTACTGCATTGTATGTGATAAGAGGGTCATTTAGAACAAGCCCTATTCTGCTGTTTTTTCTTCTTTTAGCACAGTATACATGCCAGCCGCTTCTTCTTTTTTCGTCGTGTCCTTTAACTCGTTGACTTGAACAGTCACTAGCTTTTGACCAAAGCGGATTTGCAGCTCATCTCCTTCTTTCACGTCAGAGCTTGCTTTCGCCTGTGTTCCGTTAATAGAAATTCTGCCTTGATCAGCTACTTCCTTTGCCAATGTTCTTCTTTTAATTAAACGGGACACTTTTAAAAACTTATCTAGTCTCATGTATGTTCACCTCTTTCTATACGTTTCGCATCGTTCCAGAGATCGTCCATTTCCTCTAGCGTTAAGTCATCTAATGAACGGCCCATGTCCTTTGCTTTTTGTTCGATATGCTGAAAGCGCCGCATGAATTTTGTGTTGGCAGAAGCGAGCGCCGTTTCAGGCTCTAGGTGATAGAACCGTCCAATATTGACGAGAACAAACAAAAGATCTCCAAATTCATCTTTCATCTGCTTCGTTGCACCTTCGTCCGTCTTCTCTGCCACTTCAACGAGAAATTCCTGCTTTTCTTCTTCGTATTTGTTCCAAATATCTTGAACATCTGTCCAATCAAAGCCTACCTTGGCGGCTTTCTTTTGGAGCTTATATGCCTTTGTTAGTGCTGGAAGTGTCGCCGGAATCGATTGCAAAATAGAACCGGTCCGCTCTGGCTTCTCCTGCTGCTTGATTTTTTCCCAGTTGGCCACCACATCTGCTGCCTCAGAAACATTTGTGTCACCAAACACATGCGGGTGTCGCCGAATCATTTTTTCTGTGACATGCTGAATGACGTCATCGATTGAGAAATAACCGTCATCTTCGCCAATTTGAGCGTGGAGTAACACCTGCAGCAGCACATCGCCGAGCTCTTCCACCATATGATCTGGGTCATCTTCATCTATCGCTTCAAGCAGCTCATAGCATTCTTCAATTAAATATGGTTTGAGTGACTCATTGGTTTGTTTTTGATCCCATGGACAGCCGCCCGGACCTCTTAATGTACGTATGACGTCACGGAAAGTGTCAAATTGTTGATAAAGCAGCTGTTCATCTTGAATCGGAGGAACATAAACACTTGTTAAGTTATTTATCGACACATCTCGATCAAGTTCAAATAAAGGAACGGCAGTAATCTGTTCCTGACTGCTTCCGGCTGCAGTCACAATATAAACTTCATAATCGTCAGGGAGCTTTTCCATCAGCGTGAGCTTCACATTCGATGCTGTCATCTGATCATATACCTGACAAATTAAGACGTGCTGGGTTAATTTCAGATCATCCGCTCTCATATCCCCTGCATCAACGAATTGTAATCCTTCGATGGGGTCAATCTGCAAGGAGTTGAATGTCGCATCTAAAAAGCTTTGTCCACCAGCGACAGACACCTCGATCCCGCGCTCTTTCTGCCCGGCGACGAGCAGCTGTACGGTCTTTTCTGCCACAAATGGATGACCAGGTACTGCGTACACAATGTCTTTTTCCGCTGCCTCTGCAAATAATATTTCGGTAATTTCCTGATACACCTGATCAAACTGATCGTGCTTTTCATAAATTTCATCAAAAAAGGTGAGAGATGGGACCTCCTGCATTAACTCTGCGGTAAGCGGATGGTCCTGCGTTCTCATATATACTTCTTTCGCCTGCTTCAGTTGCTTATATACACCTAGCGTCAGCTGATCCATGTCGCCTGCCCCGAGACCGACGACGGTAATCTTACCTGCCATTTTGATTCCCTCTCATCTGTTTAAAATATAAAATCTTTTCTCCTAATGGAATGAGTCTCCATTCCTCGTCCGTAAATACTTCTAGCTTAAGAATACTATATAAAAAGGCGAAACCACCAATAAAAACTGATGTCAGGCTCTCTAAAACGGAAAACGGACGTTTTTCAAAGGGGATAACCCAGGAAAACAGAGCCTGATATCCCATTAAGACCACAGCCATGAAGGCGGCTGATAAAAGAATTTTCACTGGAAACAGCTCTCTCCATGAAATCCATCCTTTATGCTTCAAATAAACGGCATTGAGCAAGGCTGCTGTGAGAAAAGCACATACAGTTGACCATGCGGCACCGTGGATGCCAAATAACGGAACAAGCGTAATCGTTAGAATCCACTTCACCAGCACGCTGATGATCACCACAACAGCGGGATACACAGTATGTCCGAGCCCTTGCAGTAAAGCCGCCTGCGTAATGGCAATCGACGTAAATGCAATCGATATACAGAATATTTGCAGGGCATCTGTGCCTAAATCATTACGAAAAAGCATTGTATTTACTGGTGATAAAATACAAATCAGCCCAACAGCTGACCCAATCCCTAATACCGACGTGGTCTTAACCGATGACCGCACTTTTTGCCGTATCGTTTCATGCTCCCCATTTCTCATGGCTGCCGATAAAAATGGCACAAGAGAGGTTCCGATGCTGATGGCAAACACCGTCCCTAGCTGCAAGAACGGCTGACCTCGGTCATACACACCTTTTGCCGCCTTTGCCGCCGCTTCACTGAGACCCTCACTGCGCAGCAACGCATACAGATGAAAAGCATCAATCATTTGCATCCATAAAATGAGCAAACCGCTGACACAAATCGTCAATGTATACAGCACCAAACTCTTCAAAATATCTTTTTTTCGAAGTGTCGCCTGTTTGCCTGACATACTTGCAGCAGACTGTTTTCGATAGGTCAACCAAAGGAAAAGAAGTAAAATGAGCGACGCCGCACTTCCTGCGATAGAAGAGAACACCGCGCCCGCCCCTGTTTCATAAAGCGAATAGCCGTGCCTCACGAAATAGAAGGATAAAACAAGCAGGACGCCTACCCTGATGAGCTGCTCAATCAACTGAGAAACAGCCGTTGGAAGCATCAGCCCGTCACTCTGAAAAACTCCCCTCAGCATCACAGTGAGCGGCAGAAATAGAAACACAAAAGCGCTCATCTGGATGAGCAGAATTAATTGACTATCTGCCATAAGGCTCGCCATTGTGCCTGCTCCTATGTAAAGACAAAGAAATAAGACCAAGCTCAGTAACGTGATATATACCAAGGATACCCTTGTAATGATCCGTCGATTCTCTTCCCCATGCTCACTCAGAAGCTTGGACACCATGACAGGAAAACCCGTTGTACCAAGCATGATGGCAATACCAAGGAAAGGATATACCTGCTGATAAATATAAAACCCTGTGTCCCCTACGATGTTTTGAAACGGGACACGGTAAACGGCACTTAGTACCTTTGATAACAAGCCTGCGATGGTCAAAATCACCGCACCTTGGAAAAGCCAATGCGGCTGATTCACAGCATTTTTCATGGATGACTCCTTTAAAATAGATCTACAGTTAAACGAACTCATTATATCATACGTGAATGAAAAGCCGTTTCTTTCTAAGGAGTAGACGGCACATGGCCCGATTTGTTTCATCCCATATAAAAAACCGACAAAATCAAATGATTTCATCGGCATTTTTTCGTTTTATCAAAATGATATAGAGTTATTAGACCTAATGTTCCATTTGACGGGCTAAGAAGCCAGCTGCCGTTTCTGCCGCTTTATGCTCCACTTCTCCCATTGAACGCTCTTTAGAAAATAAGACGACGGCGCCAATCGGATCTCCGTTTGCAACAATAGGTGCAATGGTATAAGCAGATACGTCATCATCAATACCATCGACAAGTTGAATTTCTTTTTTGCTTTCTTCTAACACAGAATTACGCTGATCCATTGTTCGTTCAAGTAAATCACTGATGGATTTGTTTAAGTACTCTTTTTTCGAACTGCCGGATACAGCAATATACGTATCTCGATCACAGATCAGGATGGAATGACCCAAACTGTCGAATAATGCATCAGCATATTCCTTCGCAAAGTCTCCTAGCTCACTAATCGGCGAATACTTCTTCAAAATCACTTCTCCATCGCGGTCGACGAAAATCTCAAGCGGATCTCCTTCCCGGATGCGCAATGTTCTGCGAATCTCCTTCGGAATAACCACTCTACCTAGATCATCGATGCGGCGTACAATTCCAGTTGCTTTCATTCACTGCTGCCTCTCTTTCGTTTGATGATGTGTTGGGTGAATGGAACAAAAGCGTCCACTTTATGCAACATTCACCACTTGACCCTGAGTTTAGTATCCGTCACATCAAACGTAATATACACGAGAGACAAACAAAATTTTATGAAGATGGAATGGTTTCTTTTTTCACATCTTGAAGGCCTCGAAGCATATTAAGAACAACCTCAAGCCATTCCTCCGTTTTCTTGCCTTTCGTTTGGACAGAAATAATCAGCTTGCTGCCTTCCATTCCCAACCCAATTTCACGACCATATTTACTGCCAAGCTCAAATAATTTTTGACCGTCGATTTCGCTGCTTGCTTGCTCATCAAGGGTCATTCTGACAATGCCCTTCTCCATCTTGATCAGCTCGACACGTTCCTGGACAGCGTACACCTTCATTGTCGCAATCGTAAACAAGTCTGCCACTTCTTGCGGATATTCACCAAATCGGTCGATCATTTCATCCTGAAGCTCTTTTCGCTCTTCAATCGATCCAATTGCTCTGAACTGTTTATACATCTCAATCTTCTGCTTGCCATCCGAAATATAAGTGTCTGGGATGTACGCATCAATTTGCAGATCAATTTCTGGCTCGAATTTATCTTGAGCCGTTGTATCGCCTCTTCTTTCCTCAATGGCTTCTTTCAGCATTTGAGAATAGAGGTCGAATCCAACCGAATCAATGAAACCATGCTGCTGAGCCCCAAGTAAGTTCCCTGCTCCTCGAATCGTTAAATCACGCATCGCAATTTTAAACCCAGATCCAAGCTCTGTGAATTCTTTAATGGCTTGAAGTCTTTTCTCTGCAACTTCAGAAAGAACTTTATCTTTTCGATACGTGAAGTAAGCATAAGCGACACGGTTCGAACGCCCGACTCGTCCTCTTAGCTGGTACAGCTGAGAAAGCCCCATTTTATCTGCATCGTGGACGATGAGCGTGTTCACATTTGGAATATCGACTCCCGTTTCAATAATGGTGGTACTGACCAATACATCTGATTCACCTTCAAGGAAATTAATCATCACTGATTCCAGCTCGTTCTCACTCATTTTCCCGTGCGCATAACTAACTTTTGCGTCTGGGACTAGCATAGAGATTTCGTCTGCTTTTCGTTCGATATCTTCAACACGGTTGTAAAGGAAGTACACTTGACCGCCGCGTGCTAATTCTCGCTCAATTGCTTCTCTGACTAAAGCGCCGTTGTACTCAACCACATAGGTTTGAACAGGGAATCGGTTTTCAGGCGGTGTTTCAATAACCGATAAATCCCGCACGCCAAGCATGGACATATGAAGCGTACGCGGAATTGGCGTAGCCGTTAATGTCAGTACATCGATATTGGCTTTCATCTGCTTAATTTTCTCTTTATGCGTCACACCAAAACGCTGTTCCTCATCAATGATCAACAGCCCTAAATCCTTGTAGACGATGTCTTTTGAAAGAAGACGGTGTGTGCCGATGACCATATCGATCGTCCCGTTTTTCAGCCCTTTTAACGTTTCAGTTGTTTCTTTTCTTGTACGGAAACGGCTCAGCTGCGCGATTTTGACAGGGTAGTCTTGGAATCGGTCCATGATTGTGTCAAAATGCTGCTGCGCTAAGATAGTTGTCGGAACTAGCAGGGCTACCTGCTTCCCGTCAGCAATCGCTTTGAAGGCCGCACGAATAGCCACCTCTGTTTTTCCGTAACCCACATCTCCACAAAGCAAGCGGTCCATAGGACGTTCCCGCTCCATATCCTGCTTAATTTCGTGAATCGAACGGATTTGATCATCTGTTTCCTGGTAAGGGAATGCAGATTCAAACTGGCGCTGCATCTCATGGTCAGGCGAGAAGGCATATCCTTTGCTAGCCTCGCGTTCTGCGTACAGCTTAATCAGATCATCTGCGATGTCCTGTACGGATGTTTCAACTTTTTTCTTCACGCGTTTCCAATCGCTGCCGCCAAGTTTGTACAGCTTTGGTTCTTTACCTTCTGATCCTACATATTTCTGCACTTGATCAATTTGTTCAACCGGTACATAAAGCTTGTCGCTTCCTTGATAATGAATATTTAAATAATCTTTATGAATGCCGCCAATTTCAAGCGTTTCAATTCCTAAATATTTACCGATCCCGTGGTTAATGTGCACCACATAATCGCCGACTTGAAGCTCTGAATAGCTCTTGATTCGCTCTGCATTGGTCAGCTTTTGCTTACGTGCCTGCTTTTTCACACGTTTCTTGAAGAGTTCACCTTCTGTGATCACAGCAATTTTTGATAACGGCAGTTCAAAGCCTGTTTGCAGCTCACCTTGTAAAATATACACCTGTCCGCTCACAAGCTCAGCGTCCGGTTTAGCAAGAGCAGCTTCAATGTCATAATCATGCAGAACAGACGATAGCTTTTCTGTCCGCTCTTCATCCGCACCTAAGAAGACAACTGTGTACTGCTGTTTTTTATAGCGTTCAATTTCACTCGCCAGCACATTCATCTGCCCGTGGAAATTCTGCATTTGCTTACTAGATACATTGACGATATTTTGCGGATTTGTCTGCTGGACATGTCTCAGGAACAAGGAGTAGTACAGAATGGACCTTGATTGCTGATTGATCAGTTCTTGGAACGGGAAAGAAAGAGATAAATCATGAAGAATGTTCCCTTCTTCAAGCAGACTAATTGTCCAATCGGCTTCTTCCTGTTCAAGCTGTTCTTCCATCTCCTGAATTCTGCTGATTTCATCTAAAATAATAATCGTATCCTGCGATGTGTAATCTAGCAAACTAGCAGGCTTTTCATAGAAATAGGCTAGGTACTTCGTCATTTCCTGTGTCACGATGCCTTCTAGCAGCTTCTCGCGGTCAGCAGAAATATTTTGATGAAGCAGCTCTTTTTGCTGATCTGAGTTGAATTTCTTTAAGCTCTTTGCCAGCCCTTGATCAAGCTGTTCAATGGCTCTCACTCGTTCAGGACCTCTCACAATCAGCTCTTTTGCAGGACCTATTTTGATTTCTTGAAGGGTTTCTAATGAACGCTGTGTATCTGAATGAAACGTTCGAATCGAGTCTACTTCTGTATCAAACAGTTCAATACGGATTGGATGATCTTCCGTTAACGCATAGATGTCGATGATTCCTCCGCGCACACTAAAATCTCCGGGCGCTGCAACCATCGACGTCCGGTCATAACCAATTTGTACGAGCTGTTTTGAAAACGCCTCCAAATCAATTTCTTCACCGATCTTTAAATGGATCTGACTCTCCTTCCAGAGCTCAACTGGCGGAAGCATCCTGCGCACCGCAGCAGCGGGAGTGACGATAATGGGATTTTCTCCATTCGCAAGCCGGTTCAGGACATCTAAACGCTGTGCTCTCAGCTCAGGGCTTGCCACTGCAATTTCTGAAGCGATAAGTTCATTGACAGGATAAAGAAGAACCGAGCGATCCGGCATCACACTTGCTAAATCATCTGTTACCTTCTGTGCCTGATATAAATTGTGAGTCACAATAAACATTGGCCGCTTCAGTTCGTCTGATATCGCGGCTGTAAATAAAGATCTGACGGAGCCTGATAGTCCGGCAAGCAGCTGTTCTTTTAACCCTTCCTTTAGTCCATTAAAAATGGACTGAAAATCATCACTTTGTTTGATAAATGATTGTATGTTTTTCATTTGGCTCCTCCTCCCTGTTTGTTTAAAACAGAAAAACGCTTTGGTCTAATATCTACACCAAAGCTTTTTTATTGAATAAAAGTATGATACTGATGGTAATCAGGATTTCTTTCGAGCGCCTCTTGGCAATCCTCACAAATGGTTTGTACATGTAAATCACCATTTTCCCTATAAGAAATCATATCGTTTCTTTCCTCATTTGTTAAGTGATGAAATCCAAGTGCTTCACTTTGGACAGCGGATTCATCTAGACTGCCAACCTTTACACCACAGTGGCGGCAGTAATAATGCAAAGCCATACGTGATCCTCCCATGCTGAGATTTTATGATCAGTATGTGCTTTGCTCATCATTCTTATACCTTCTTGTTAAAATCATTCATCACTTCTAAAAATGGCTTTTTTAAAGCTGCTTCACAGGCCTCGACAGATGATTGAATGGCTGATGCGATGTCAGGCTGTTCCTCTTCTGAGAAACGTCCTAGTACGTAGTCAACGACCTTCATGCCGTTTTGAGGACGTCCAATGCCGATACGGAATCGGTCAAATTCAGGTGAACCTAAATGCTGAATCAATGATTTGATTCCATTATGCCCGCCTGCACTTCCTTTTGTACGTAAGCGAATTCGGCCAGTTGGCAAATCAAGATCATCATAGATCACTTTCAAATGTTCAAGGGGAATATCGTAATAGTCCATCAGCGGACGCACACATTCTCCTGATAAGTTCATATATGTAAGCGGCTTTACAAGTAGAACCTTATGCCCCGAAACAAACCCAGTTCCAAATTGTCCATGGAATTTTGATTGATTTAAAGGAATGTCCCATTTTTTCGATAGTTCATCTATTGTCATAAACCCGACATTATGTCTTGTTTTTTCATATTCTTTTCCTGGATTACCTAATCCAACGAATGCAATCATGAAACCAATAACCTCCTTTGTCACACAGCACACGCCTAAAAAATGAGCCAATCAGATTGCCTCATGTAAAACGTATGAATTCTTTTCATTCTAGCACAAAAGACGCAACCGCGGGAGGGTTACGTCTCTAAATGACCAGTTATTCTCCATCGTCATCCTTTTCTTTAATAGCCTCAGGCTCTTGCGGCTCCTCTTCGCTATCTGGCTCAGGAACCTCTGATTGCTGAGGCGGCAGAATGGATGCAACGACTTCTTCTGGATCGTTATTGATTTGATAAGATGACTGAACAGGCAGATCAGCAACTGTTAAGACATCATTAACTTCTAAGTTTGTAATATCAGCTTCAATATTCTGCGGGATATCTTTTGGTTTCGCTGTAACAGATAGTTCAAATAGTGGCTGCTGAAGCACACCGCCATCTTTTACCCCTTTAGACTCGCCAATCAGCTGCACTGGTACATCCGCGTCAATTTCACGCTGTAAGTCAACGACTTGGAAATCAGCATGGACAAGTTCGTTTTTCAGCGGGTCTGTTTGTAACTCTGTCACCATCACAGATTTCGTTTCACCACCCACGTCTAAGGTAATGATTGTATTCTTCCCTTCATCACGTAAGGTTTTTAATAAATCGATGCTGTCTAATGAAACAGCCAGGCTGTCTGTATTTTTTCCGTATATGACACCAGGAACGTGTCCTGAATGACGGATTTTTTGCAGTGTGGAACGTTTGAAATCAGTTCTTTTATTTGCTTTTAAAGTTGCCATATTCAGCACCATCCTATTTCTTTTTTGTCACTACTCTCATAATTACCCATAACCGAATCATTTTAAACATGTTTGCCTGTGATTGACGAAAGCAAAAAGACCCTAAGCTGATGCCTAGGGCCTTTTTCAATAATAAAATTAGCTGAAAAGGTAGCTCACAGATTCTTCTTCATGTACACGGATGATGGCTTCTGCAAGCAAAGGCCCAACTGAAAGCGGAATGAATTTTCCAACTTTCTTGTCATCAGTTAATTGAATACTGTTTGTCACAACCAATTCTTTGATTTTAGAGTTTGTGATGCGTTCTACTGCTGGTCCAGACAATACTGGGTGCGTACAGCAAGCATAGACTTCAGCCGCTCCATTTTCCACAAGTGCATTGGCTGCAAGTGTAATGGTACCAGCTGTATCAATGATATCATCGATCAGAATAGCCGTTTTCCCTTCAATGTTACCAATAATGTTCATGACTTCAGCAACGTTTGGCTTTGGACGGCGTTTGTCGATAATTGCGATTGGCGCTTTCAGGCGGTCTGCCATTTTACGCGCACGTGTCACACCACCGTGGTCAGGAGACACAACAACGATATCATTCAAGTTCTTCTGTTCGAAATAGTTTGTTAAGATTGGCACAGCCATTAAGTTATCGATTGGAATATCAAAGAAACCTTGGATTTGCGGCGCATGAAGATCAAGTGCAATAACACGTGTAGCACCTGCTGTTTCAAGCAAGTTTGCAAAAAGCTTCGCAGTGATCGGCTCACGAGGTTTTGCCTTACGATCTTGACGTGCATATCCGTAATAAGGGATCACAATATTGACAGTTTTCGCAGAAGCGCGTTTGAGCGCATCCACCATAATGAGCAGTTCCATAATATGCTCATTGACTGGCGCACTTGTTGATTGAATGACATAACAATCACAGCCGCGGATACTTTCTTCAATATTGATTTGGACTTCACCGTCACTAAAGCGTTTAACAGAGCTCTTTCCTACATCAACTCCGATACGATCGGCAATTTCTTTGGCAAGTTCAGGGTTTGAATTCAAAGAGAAAATCTTTAAATTCGCATCAGCATAACGATTAGACATGGTAAACCTCCGGGTATTTGGATTATTTTTTATGAATATTTTTCACATAATCTTCTTTATTGACTTGTCTTGCTCTAGCAATAGACAATGCATCCTGCGGTACATCTTCTGTAACCGTTGAACCGGCTGCAACATATGCCCCTTTTCCGACAGTGACTGGTGCAACGAGATTTGAATTACAGCCAATAAAGGCGCCGTCTTCAATCTTCGTTAAGAATTTGTTTTTCCCATCATAGTTGACTGTAATGGAACCACAGCCAAGGTTTACATCAGTTCCGACCTCTGCGTCTCCAATGTAGCTTAAATGAGATGCTTTGCTGCGGTCTCCGAAAACTGTTTTCTTGATTTCGACAAAATTCCCGATTTTCACTTCATCGCCAATTTTCGACAACGGGCGAATATGAGCAAACGGTCCAATTGTCACATCAACTCCAACCTCACTATCGCAGACGACAGATTGCTTAATGACTGTTCGATCTCCGATGATGCTGTCAACAATTTCAGTGTTTGGCCCGATAGTGGCGTCTGCACCGATTTTTACATTCCCTTTGATGACCGTCCCAGGATAAATAACTGTATCTTCACCGATGACAGCATCTGGCGAAATATACGTGTTCTCAGGATCAATCAAGGTCACACCATTCTTCATATGCTGATGATTAATACGTCGCTTCATGAATTGCTCTGCTTGTGATAGAGCGATACGGTCATTAACTCCAAGTGTTTCTTCAAAATGCGGTGTTTGATAAGCTGCAACTGTTTGCCCTTCATTTTTTAAAATTTCAATGACGTCTGGCAAGTAGTATTCACCCTGTGCATTTTCATTCGACACTTGCTCAATCACACGGAAGAGATCTTCATTTGAAAAGCAATAAGTCCCTGTATTAATTTCATTCACTTGACGCTCTGCATCGTTCGCATCTTTATGCTCCACAATTTTTACGACAGCACCTGTTTCGTCACGAATAATTCGGCCATAGCCTGTCGGATCATCCGCATGTGCTGTTAAAATAGTGACTTTCGCTTGATGTTTTTGATGCTCGCTTAACATGGCTTCCATTGTTTCCGCTGTCAATAATGGCGTATCACCACAAATGACAATGGTTGTTCCCTTTTCCTGCGCGAGGAACGACTTTGCTTGTTTGACGGCATGGGCTGTTCCCAGCTGTTCTTCTTGAAGTGCATACTCACTTCTGTTTCCAAGCTGCTCTTTGACGTCCTCTGCTCCATGACCGACAATCGTCACTAGCTTGGCTAAAGAAAGCTTTAACGCTTCATCTGCCACATGCTCGACCATTGGCTTTCCGCAAACTGGATGAAGTACTTTATATAGCTTCGACTTCATTCTCGTTCCTTTTCCCGCTGCTAAAATCACTGCGAACCGCTTATCCATTGATTGGCCTCCAATATCCCTATTATCCATAGAAAAATATATCCTAAATAAAGACTGATTTCAAGGATACAAAAGGAAGTACAATAATTTTCTAACAGATGAAAGACTTAAGAAACAAGAGAAAGAACGCAAAAAAGACAGCATTTAAAAGAAAACATTCATTTTCTCTTAAAGCCGTCTTTTTAGGTTTAAGTATGATTAAGAAGCTCCAGCTTCTTCATATTCAATTGTCTCTTCCTCTTCGCCTAAGCGATGATATTCATTTAATACAGCATCTTGGATTTTACCCCGAGTGCTTGAATTAATTGGATGTGCAATATCGCGAAACTCTCCATCAGGCGTGCGTTTGCTAGGCATTGCAACAAACAACCCATTGTTTCCATCAATCACACGAATATCATGAACAACAAATTCGTGGTCCAGCGTGATGGATGCAATCGCCCTCATGCGACCATCGGTATTCACGCGGCGTAATCTTACGTCAGTAACTTCCACAGTAGTTCACCACCTTTTCCCAATATAAAAGCATTACTTAGGTATTCAACGATCGTGGTGATTCTCCTGCTCTTTTTTTAAACTTTTTTTGAAATATCGGGATATTTATACATTATTTGTCATATTCGTGACGGCGCTTACATCCTTAGCATGAAAAAAGACATCATGATGATGTCTTTCCCTGCATATGATGAAACCAAACGGCTTTCATCGAGAGTGCCTGTTTATTTTACTAATGCAACTACTTCTATTTCTACAAGCGCATCTTTTGGAAGTCTTGCCACTTCCACGCATGAACGAGCTGGCTTATGTGTATGGAAATACTCACCGTACACTTCATTCACTTCAGCGAATTGTTCCATATCTTTGATGAAAACAGTTGCTTTCACGACTGTTTCAAAGGAAGCACCTGCTGCTTCAAGTACAGCCTCAAGATTACGGAATACTTGATGTGTTTGTTCTTTAATATCTCCATTAACAAAATCTCCAGCTGGGGTTAATGGAATCTGCCCTGAGCTGTAAAACATGTTATTGACAATAATTCCTTGAGAGTAAGGTCCAATGGCTGCTGGTGCATGTTTGGTTTGAACAACTTTTGTCATATCAATCTCTCCCATTCAAATACATGTTTAATCAAAACTTACGCTTTCGAATGAAAAAACTCGTGGAAGTTGCCTTCATTGATCTCAATGATTTTTTGCTTCATATCAATGGTTGAAAGCTTTAACAACGAGACATATTCATCAACAAGACGTTCATCTACGCCTTCATCTTCTAAAAGAACACCGATTCCCGCAACATTTGCATTAAATTCCTCAAGCAAATTCATCATGCCGTTAATGGTTCCGCCCGCTTTCATAAAATCATCAATGATCAACACATTGGAGCCTTTATCTAAGCTGCGCTTTGCAAGGGACATGGTTTGAATTCGGTTAGAAGAACCTGACGCATAATTAATACTGACAGTTGATCCTTCGGTTACCTTATTATCTTTTCTAACGATCACAACAGGCACATTTAAATAACCCGCAACAGAATAGGCAATTGGAATCCCCTTTGTCGCAACGGTCATGACGACATCAATCGCACGGTCCGCAAAGATGGTCGCAAACAGCTTACCGATTTTCGCAAGAATCGATGGATTGCCTAAAACATCGGTTAAATATAAATAACCGCCAGGAAGTACACGTTCAGGAGTTGATAATGCCTCTCCGATATCGTTTACTACGTCATCTGCTTCTTTTAGGTGAATTTTTGGAATATATTTCACTCCGCCAGCAGCGCCAGGTACAGTAAGCAATGTGCCGATTCCCTGCTGTTCGAAGGTCTGTTTGATAATCGTTAAGTCTTCACTAATGGAGGACTTTGCAGATTGATATCGCTCTGCAAAAAAAGTTAAAGGTACTAGTACGTGCGGGTGGGCTAACAAATAATTTGTTAAGTCCACCAATCTGCCGCTTCGACGAAACTTCATGAACTTACCCCCAGAACCCGAATAATTTATGAATAATATAACTTAATATACGGATTTAATCAAGGGCATTTTGTTCGCCGATCATGCGGACAGCGTATACTTGATCACAAAATCCTCTCAGTCCGTTATATATTCTTTGTACCTTCGATTCATATTGAATCAGGCCAAATACAGTTGGGCCGCTTCCACTCATTAATACAGCATCAGCACCGAAACGCTTCATCTGTCTTTTGATCATATCTACTTCCGGATACATCTTTAATGTCACAGACTCCAGAACGTTACCGAGTGAGCCGCACATCTCTTTATAATCTTTCGCTTCAATGGCTTCAATCATACGCTGTACATTTGGGTGTTCTACTTTGCTTGCGTCATATTGTCTATAAACTTCAGCTGTAGATACCCCAATCACCGGCTTCGCTAAAATCACCCAGCAATGCGGCGGTGTCGCGATATGCTTCAGTTTTTCTCCACGTCCTGTCGCTAGTGCTGTGCCTCCGTGTACACAAAAAGACACATCTGAGCCGATCTCCGCTCCAAGCTCAGCTAGTTCATCTAACGTGAGATTTAACTTCCACAAACGGTTTAACCCGCGAAGCGCTGCTGCAGCATCACTGCTGCCTCCAGCTAAACCTGCTGCAACAGGAATTGCTTTTGTGATGACAATCGATACCCCTTTTTGAATACCGAACCTTGTTTTGAGTAATTTAGCCGCCTGATAAGCCAAGTTACGCTGATCATCTGGCACAAATCGATTATGAGATGATACACGGATTTCATCTTTGTCCAGCTCCGTCAGCTCAAGTCGATCTGCAAGGTCTATTGTTGTCATCACCATCTCCACTTCGTGATATCCATCCGGTCTTTTTCCATGAACATCAAGTGAGAGATTAATTTTTGCCGGTGCTTTTTCTAAAATACGCAAACATTTCACCTACTTCTCCATCTAAACATAAGTATCAATATTGTATCACATTTGATGGTTCTGATGAATATTGGCTTTTACGCCCAGCACACTGACTTTTTCAACAAAAAAAGCCAGAGACACCCGAGGTATCCCTGACCATTTTTCTATCGTTGATTCTCATCCTGAGCCATGTGCTGCTGAGCTAACTCGATGGCACGTTTGACCATATTACCTGCGTCACGCGCACGAATTTCTCCCCAGCCTCCATTTTTGACGGTATCATAAAATCCAAGATCCTTCGCCAGCTCGTATTTGAACTCATCTGACATAATGCCTCGGCGTCTACCCAAACGAAACAGCCCCTTTAGTCGAGAATTCGAATCAGTGCCACTGCTTTTGTGGCTTTCTTATTTTGTATCGAATCCTTTGTTTTACCCCTTTCAAAAAATGGACAGACTCCCATTCAGAAAAAAAGGCAAAACAAAAAGCAGTAAACAAGAAGTTCACTGCCCATTAATAGGCGACTGAGCTAGCGGCATCATCGAACGTTAATTCGACCGTCTCAGTCAGTATATCTGCATAACTGTAAGAAACTCTTTCAAACGAATTCTCATCTTGATCTAATTGAATCACAAATACAGAAGGGTACGTTTCAGCTAAAATGCCCGAACGCTCAATTGTTTTACGGCGGCCTCCGTTAGCCTTTAACGTCAAACGTTTACCTAAGTTACCATCAAGCGATCTTTTGATGTCGGACAAAGTCTTCGCCATTGCATCCACCTCACTGAGATAATTATACAACAACGGCCCATTTTTGTCAAATAAAAATTAAATTATATCAACCAACACGAGCCATTGTCAACAAAATAATTTTGACAAACTTCTACCTTTTCTCCTCCCTATTTTTCTCAAATTCCGGTGAATTATGTATCCATTTGAAATTTCTTTTTACACATAAAAAAAACCAGACTGAAATCAGTCGGGTTATGTCGATTCATGGTCTTTTTTATATGGCATACCTACCCTTAAAACACCCTTCGTCTCAATGCCTCCGAGACCTTTTTCTCTTGTTAATGTATTACGAAGCACATCCCACACATTGATTCGATCTACAAATGGAGTGAAGCTGATCTTCGCAACGATATAGACGGGGTCGAGCGCATGGATGTTCACACGTGAAGGTGAGCTTGCAAAATTGGCACCTGCTTGGATCAATGATTCGAAATGAGATTGACAGGCACCAGCAAAGATCACAAGCTGATCTAAATGAGGAATTTTCTTTCTTGCTTTTTGAACCGTCTCAACGAAATGACGAGAATGGCGATAAGCACCGATATCATTTACGCCGCCTTTTTGCTTGGAATACGCGTCATGCCCTGTAATGACCAAAATATCAGGCCGATATTGATCAAGTAACGAGTCAATCACACTTGGCATTTTCTTCTCATGACAATGCACTCCGTACACAGGCACACCAATTCGTTCATATACATCTAAGCATTTCTTTAAGTATGAAGCATCTCCATCTAAATGAAGGACCTTTCCAGGCATGTGAAAATACTGCTCCTGATGCTGATATTGTCCAGAAGTATAATACTCTTGTTTTTCACGCAGCAGCTGATAATCCTGTCTTAGTAAGTCGAGCGATTCATTAATCTTCCGTTCGTCGTCCTTCTCCCTTGTCAACTGCTCCTCTTTTTGAATCAAGACGAGATCCGACATCTTAGCATCAGCAATCAGCCTCACTTCATTCCCATGCAATATGGCAGTGGCTTCGTGCTGATCTGTCTCATCAATTCGAATGATTCGAAACATAATATCCATTTGATAGGATGCCCTCGTCACCATATCTCCTATTTGAAATTGCATGCTTTTCACTCCACAATCAGGCTCATATCCTGTTGGTATCGTCTTGCCCTAAACATATTCATCTTTCATATGTGCTGTTCTTTCTAGCCTATGCCTGAACAGTTGAAGTGGTGAAGAACAAAAGAAAAAGACCTTACGATAGGGCTTTTTGTAAAACATTCGACAATCTGGCAAATTCCTCAATGGATAATGATTCTCCGCGGCGCTTTCCATCAATATCTGCTGTTTGAAGAGCTTCCTCGATGATCGCTTTATGTTTTTTTCCATCAGGAAAATTGTTCATCAAATTATTCATCAATGTTTTCCGGCGCTGGCCAAAGCTCGCTCGGATCAATTGAAAGAAAAACGCATCATTTTCTACTGAGACAGCAGGCGTTTCACGAACAGTCAGCTTAATCACAGCCGAATCAACATTTGGCTGAGGAACAAAAACCGTTTTAGGCACAACCATCACCGTTTTTGCTTCCGTATAAAATTGAACTGCGATAGACAATGAATTGTATTCCTTTGATGAAGGGACAGCTGCCATACGATCTGCTACTTCTTTTTGCAGCATGACCACGATCCCTTTCAATGGAAGGTTTTCTTCAAGCAATTTCATAATAATCGGTGTTGTCACGTAATACGGAAGGTTGGCTACGACCATCACTTCTTTACAGTCAGCAAAATTTTCTTCGATGACCTTTCTCACATCCGCCTTTAATACATCTTGATGAATAATCGTGACATTATCATATGGAGAAAGCGTATCGTTTAAAATAGGCAATAAACGCTGATCGATTTCAAAAGCGGTGACTTTCTTTGCACGTTTAGCGAGCTGCTCTGTCAATGCGCCGATACCAGGCCCAATTTCAATGACGCCGGTCTCATCTGTAACCTCTGCGTGATCGACAATGCGATCTAAAATATTTGTATCAATTAAGAAGTTCTGCCCTAAGCTCTTTTTAAAAGAGAAACCGTACTTCTTCAGTATTTCCTTCGTTCTGACGGGTGTCGCAATATCTTTATTCATCGGCTTCCTCCTGCATGACGGTCTTTAAGGCCGCAATAAAATCATGTTTGGTTATTTGGAACATGTGAAGGCGCTTTTGCAGCTGCTTCGCATTGGTATATCCTATATTTAAAAGCACTCCTAGTCGTTCGCGGCGGCGTTTCGATGCTTCGCCTCCGATAAGGCCTGCGTCAAATAAGTCGTCTAATGTAATGTCACTTTCCGATTCTTCCATTTCTTCATGGACATGGGCAAGACATTCCCGAATACTGTCCAAGGAAGCATGCTCGACACCAATTCCTTTATCCCGCTTCGCCTTCGCAAGATGCTTTGGCAAAAAAGCGTGCTTACAGCCAGGAACCGCCTCTGCGATGGTTTTACGGATCTTCTCACCAGGAAAATCAGGATCTGTTAAAATAATGACCCCTCTCGTCTCCTGAGCAAGACGCACTTGTTGTATGACTGTATCGCCAATGGCAGATCCGTTTGTTTCGATTGTATCTGCATCAACCGCCATCTTCACTCTGGCAGTGTCATCACGACCCTCCACCACAATGATTTCTTTGATTTTCATGTATTCCTCCGCTTGCAAAAACAATCTACATTTTTTGGTTAAAAAAACGAAACCTTTCATGCTGTTTTTGCGTCTAATTAATTAGAAAACAGTGCTTCTATTATAACCAAAAAAACAGAGGGTGCGCAAAGCCCTCTGTTCATATAAATGATTTGATGTGTTTATTTGAGTACTCTAATTTTCACTCGTTTATTTCCCCATTGATAAGCTGCCGACTTACTTGGGACGAACACATCAATTTTATTCCCTTTTATAGCAGATCCAGTGTCTGATGCAACGGCATAACCATAGCCTTCCACATATACTTTTGAGCCCAGCGGAATGACACTCGGATCAACTGCTATGACCTTTGCACCCGGATTCGCTTTTAAATCAAAACCTGTAGACGTTCTGCCCGTACATCCAGCACAGCTCGCTGTATAGGCTGTTGACGCCACATAAAATTCTTTTCCTGAAGACTCATTGCTTCGTGAAACCACAGGGGACGCTGTAGGCTCCTTTTTGGTCACTTGTGTACCAATAGCCACTAAACGGTCCTTACTATCTTTTTCGGTCACTTCTTTAATCAATTCTTTAGACACCACTTTGCCGTTTTCTTTCACAATGGCATAGTGCTTCTTCAATTTACCTTCTTCACCTTTTTTAAGTACCTTCTCTTTCCCTTTTTCAAGAGAATGGTCCTTTTTATGTTTGGTATCAAAAGCAATTTTCTCTTCCACTACATCGGTGACTTTTTCCACCCGAGTGATCTTTATATCTGCGCTCTTTTTAGAAAGGTTACTATGTAACGCAGGCTTGATCTTATCGTGCTTCTTGAGCTTCAGCTCTTGTTGCTTTAAAAAGTCAGCGACCGTAGTCGAAGTGGTCCACACTTTTTTATCTTTTCCTCCATCATTTAAGCTGACCTGGAAGGCCTGCTGAACCACAAGATTCATATCCTTTGTTAACTTGTCATTCTTTCCTGGAGTGACTTGATCGTGCTTCCCAATATCTATCTTCTCATTCTTCAATAATGCTCCAACCGTCTGATCTGTTGTCCATATCGTTTTCTCTTTCCCATCTAGGGTCAGATGAACCGGTATAGCCGCATCATACACAATGTTCATGTTGTCTTGAATCTTTGTATTTAGACTTGGAGAGATATGATCCTCCGCCTTGGTCCTTATGCCAAGGTCTGAAAGCAGCTGTGCTACTGTCTCTTCATGTGTACGAATTGTCTTCTCTTTACCATTGATTGAAATGGTAATAGACTGCTTAGTGAGCTCATGCGCACCGTAAGCCGTCCCAGTTCCAGCTAAAAGCAAGCAAACAACTAGTAATAAAACCTTGCCTTTTCCTAGCTTAACAGAAAACAGATTTTTCATTTTTTGTACGATGAAAAACGCCTCCTTCTCCTCGGAGAGATTATATAGAGTATCTCAAAACCTGTCAACCCTTCCACCCACTGTACAAAAATGCTCGATTGTAAACCTATTATGGGAGATTTATGGAAAGAAGGGAAGAAAGACTTATCGACAACTTATCCTATGAGGAGGCGCAAACGTGTAGAACTTTTTCGTTATGTTTCACAATTGGACAAGCTTAAACAAGGATTGACATCATATACTGTCAGTTTATACGGAAAACTTTTTTTGCATTTTTTGTTGTCAATTCGGCAAGCTCTTCAAAGCTGATTTCTCTCAGCTCCGCAATCTGTTCTGCGATATATTTGACATAACTTGGCTCGTTACGTTTCCCCCTAAATGGCACTGGCGTTAAGTATGGGCAGTCTGTTTCAATCAAAAGCCGGTCACTTGGTATCTCTTTTACAACTTCTTTTGGCTTTTTGGCATTTTTAAATGTCACGGGTCCACCGAATGAGATGTAAAAATTCATATCCATACACACTTTTGCAGTTTCTAAGCTGCCCGTAAAGCAGTGCATAATACCTCCAACCTCAGCTGCTCCCTCTTCCTTTAAAATCGTCACGACATCTTCCGTTGCGTCACGGTTATGAATAACAATTGGAAGATTCACTTCCTTCGCAAGAGCAATTTGGCGTCTAAAGACTTCCTTTTGTACATCTTTTGGTGACTTGTCCCAATAGTAATCCAGACCCATTTCTCCAATCGCAACCACTTTTTCGTGTTGAGATAAATCTTTAATCCAAGCCAAATCTTCATCTGTCATATCAATAGCATCGACTGGATGCCAGCCGATAGCTGCATATATGAAATCATACTCTTCAATTAATTCCATCGCTCTCGTAATTGTCGGACGGTCAAACCCCACCACCACGATTTTTTCAACTTTTTCACTTTTCGCTCTTTCGATCACCTGCTCTAAGTCTTCATTGTATTGTTCTGCATTTAAGTGGGCATGTGTATCAAATAACATTGTTGATTGCTCCTTTCGACAATTCTTCTAAAAAACAAAAGGTGTTCGACGAAATGTTACACGTGGAACACCTTTGTTGATTTATAAAATTTTTGTTCCATTTGCTAGAGATTGATCTACTTCAAGAACCTGCAATTTCCCGCCTGTTTCCCCAGTTAAAATCATTCCCTGGGAAATTTCCCCTCTGAGTTTAACTGGTGTAAGATTCGCTACGCAAACGAGCTTTTTCCCTACTAATTCCTCTGGTTGATAGTGCTTGGCAATCCCTGAGACTATTTGTCTTTTTTCAAATCCAAAATCAAGCTGAAGCTTTAAGAGACGATCCGCTTTCTTCACTGGGGCTACTTCCAATACCTGTGCAACTCGAAGATCGACTTTTGAGAAATCATCAAATGCAATTTCTGCTCCCAGCTCAGGTAATTCCGTTTCTTCGATTTCCACTTTCTCTTCTTCTACCTTAGGTGCACTTCCCTGCATTTTTTCTTTAATGTAGGCTACTTCTTCTTCAACCTCTAAACGCGGGAACAAAGGCTCGCCTTTTTGTACCGTCGCATGTTGAATTGCACCAAATGATAGGATACTATCCCAGCTTTTGAGCTTCTCTTCTTCAATTCCAAGCTGGAAGAAGATTTTCTCAGGTGTTTTCGTTAGGAATGGCGTTAAGAGGACTGCTGTGATTCGAAGTGATTCTGCTAAATGATACATAACAGAATGCAATTCTTTTCGTTTTGTTTCATCCTTTGCCAGCACCCATGGAGCTGTTTGATCAATATATTTATTGGTTCTGCTGATTAATGTCCAAACATTTGAAAGAGCCACAGAGAATTCAAGGTTTTCCATCGCCTCTTCATAGGCTTTGACGGTTTGCTCAGCGACTGCTTTCAGCTCTTCATCAAACTCATTAACAGGGCCCTTATAGCTGCTTAAAGTGCCGTCAAAATATTTTTGGACCATCGCAACTGTACGATTAAGCAAGTTACCTAAATCATTGGCAAGGTCATAGTTTACACGTTCCACGAATCCTTCTGGTGTAAACACACCATCCGCACCAAATGGTACTTCGCGAAGCAGATAATAACGGAGGGCATCGAGGCCATAGCGATCAATTAATGTGACCGGATCTACCACATTCCCTTTTGATTTAGACATTTTGCCATCTTTCATGAGCAGCCAGCCGTGTGCGAAAATTTGCTTCGGTAGAGGCAGATCTAATGCCATCAACATAATCGGCCAATAAATCGTATGGAAGCGTACAATTTCTTTTCCTACGAGATGTACGTTGGCAGGCCAATATTTTTTATATTTCTCATCTTGATCTGTTCCATAGCCAATCGCAGTTAAATAGTTGAATAACGCATCAATCCATACATAAATGACGTGTTTTGGATTGTTAGGAACTTTAATTCCCCAATCAAAGGTTGTTCTTGATACGGCTAAATCCTCTAAACCTGGTTTAATGAAGTTATTAATCATTTCATTCTTTCTTGATTCAGGCTGAATAAACGATGGATTCTTTTCGTAATAATCGAGCAAACGATCCGCATACTTACTCATACGAAAGAAATATGATTCCTCTTTAATTAATTCAACAGGGTGTCCGCTGTCAGGACTTTTCCCGCCAATGACTTCCCCTTTCTCATTACGCTCAACATCAATAAGCTGTGTTTCCGTATAGAATGTCTCATCAGGAATACTGTACCAGCCCTCATATTGATCTAAATAAATATCGCCTTGATCAAGAAGTTTTTGGAAGACCTGCTCGATGATTTTCGTATGTCTTTTTTCTGTTGTACGGATGAAGTCATCATTCGAAATGTCGAGTTTCTTCCATAATGATTTAATGTCTTCAACGACTGGATCTAAATACTCGATTGGTGTGATATTTTGTTCCTCAGCTTTTTGCTGAATTTTTTGTCCGTGCTCATCTGTACCCGTTAAATACATCACATCATAGCCTTGAAGACGTTTATAACGAGCCATAGCATCTCCTGCTACTGTCGTATAAGCATGTCCAATATGTAATTTTCCGCTCGGATAGTAAATAGGTGTGGTCAAATAAAACGTTTTTTTCTTTTCCGGCATGTCGGAACCTCCTGCGTGTGTGTAAATGTCAAAAACTCCCGCCCAATGGACGAGAGCGGTTATCATCATTACATGAAAATGTGTCAGATCAATTCATTTAATTTTGCACTTGTGCTTTCTCTATGATACCATCTTAGCCTTTAAGATCAAGCATATATACATAGAACGAGATGAAATGATCGAAAAAGATGAGTTTTTCGAAAAAAACGACAAACCCGTCGACATTTTGTCGAATATTGTCGTATGAAATCTATTTCCAGATTTACAATTGGCTAAATTAGGGCAAAAGTCTTGTTAATCTGATCTCGTCATTTCTTATATTTTCATAGAAAAAGCCTACAAAATCCTTATACAGCAGTAGTTTCAAGGTCTTTTGACTTTAAGAGTCATATTTTACAAACAATAGTAAACAAAATGATTGACGATTTATGGAAACCTTGTTATGCTAGGAATGTAAGGAATTTGTCGAATAATGACGAAGATAATATTATTTTAGTAATAAGAACTTTTTGGGAGGAGAATGAAGATGAAATCTACAGGTATTGTACGTAAAGTTGACGAATTAGGACGCGTGGTGATTCCAATCGAACTTCGCCGTACGCTAGGAATCGCTGAAAAAGACGCTTTGGAAATTTATGTTGATGATGAAAAAATTATCCTAAAAAAATATAAACCAAACATGACTTGCCAAGTAACAGGTGAAGTATCAGACGATAACCTTAAACTTGCTAATGGTAAATTAGTTCTTAGCCGTGAAGGTGCAGAGCAAATCATTAACGAAATCCAAAACCAACTTCAATCACAAAAATAAGTTTCATATAAAAAAGGTTCTTGCACCGTTTGCAAGAACCTTTCTTTATTGTTCAATATGATAGGCATCGTATATCGTGCGCTTTGGCACACCACGTTCGACAGCTGTACGTTTAATGGCTTCCTTCGACGTTAATCCTTCCTCTATGTAATGAATCACATGTTCTTTTTCAGATAAGGACGTCCACCATGCTTCTTCATTCAGCTCTTCTTCAGCTTGATCATTTCCTTGCACTACAAGACAGAACTCACCCCGAATTTGATTCTCCGCAGCCCATGTCAGCACAGATTCTAAATCCCCACGAATAAACTCTTCGAATTTTTTCGTTAGTTCTCTCGTAATGGCGATGTTCCGATTTCCCCACACTTCCTTCATCAAAGTCAGCGTTTCTTTTAACCGATGAGGCGCTTCATAGAAAATGATCGTTTCTTGGCGTTTCTTCAAGGCTTCAAGCTGCTTTTTCTTTTCTTTTTTTTGACGGTCGAGAAAACCATAAAAGAAAAATGGCTGAGGCGCGATTCCTGATGCAATGAGTGCCGTTAGTGCAGCATTTGCGCCAGGTAACGGAATGACATAGCCTCCGATGCTAGTAAAATCTCTTACCACTTCAGCCCCTGGATCTGAAATCGTCGGTAAACCAGCATCACTCACGAGCGCGATACTTTTCCCTTCTTTTAGCCATTCGATTAACTTGTGGCCGCTGCTGTCTTTGTTATGCTCATGATAACTCGTTAAGGGTGTATCAATTTCGTATACATGACAAAGCTTTTTCGTTTGCCTTGTATCTTCTGCGGCAATATAGTCTACATCTTTTAACGTTTGTATCGCTCGGAACGTCATATCTTCTAGATTTCCAATCGGGGTTGGGACGAGATAAAGAATGCCCATGTCAGATTGACCATCAAAGCTTTTCTGTGTCTTTTTCATGTGCCGCCTCCTTTTCCATTCGCATTTCTTCTATATACATGTCTTTCTTTTTCCGTGTCCACGTTTTGAAACGATATTCTTGCTGCATGGCTTCTCTTTTGGTTGCAAAACATTCATGATAAAAAAGCTCAACCGGCCGTCTCGCTCTTGTATACTTTGCTCCTTTTCCACTATTGTGGGTCATCAATCTTTTTTGTAAATCATTTGTATAACCTGCATACAGGCTGCCATCTACACATTTTAATACATAGAAGTAATGATTATGCTTCTCCATACAGTATCGTCCTGATTTCATCTGTATACTCCTGATCTTCCCCATAAACAAAAAGAGGCGGGAGAATTTTCAGATCTGGTTTTCCATCTTTTATGCCCTCTACCAAGATGGTATTGGCTTCTTTCCCTTGTTTGGGATAAACAAATTGAATTCGTTTCGGCTCAATTCGGTATTTCTTCATTAATTCCACAATCTCAAGCAGCCGTCCTGGTCGATGAACCATCGCCAGTTTCCCCCCTTGCTTTAGCAGCGTGGAAGAAACACGAATCACATCTTCTAATGTACAATGAATTTCATGCCGGGCAATCGCCAAGTATTCATTTTCATTGATTTCATCCTTAGAAGGTGTTTTAAAATATGGCGGGTTACATGTAATCACATCAACTTTATGGTTGCCGTAGCGTTCCGGCATATCATTCAAGTCACCATGAATCAATTCGATCTGGTGCGCAAGTTGATTATACTCCACACTTCTTTTGGCCATATCAAACAACCGTTCTTGAATTTCAACACCCGTAATCGAGGCCTTAGATCGAGTCGAAAGCAGCAATGGCACAATGCCATTTCCGGTACAAAGGTCAATGATTTCCCCTTTTTGGATTGGCACATAAGCAAATTTAGCTAATAACACTGCGTCCAATGAAAAGGCAAACACAGTTTTACTTTGAATAATCTTCATATCTTCGGCGAGCAGGTAATCTAAACGTTCATCTTCTCTTAACGAAACCATGATGTATCCTTTCTTTTCCTGTGAAAAAGGCTTCCGATTCAGCGGAAGCCTTTTCTCATTTTTTATTTAAAAATGACAGACAGAACAAACAGTCTCCCTCTTTACGAATGCTCCCATAATGTACATTACAAATATGGAAGCCCTCCTGATATAATCGGGCCAGGTTATCATGACCTTCTCCTATATCAGAATGACTTGCCTTCTGGGCAGAATCATTCTCTGCCTCAGACGATTTATCTCGATCTGACTGATCCAGACGTTCACGCAAGTGCTGATTCTCCATCTGCAGCTGATGATTTTCTTCAATCACTTCACCGATATGATTTTTCAAATCACCTAACTGGCGATAAAGAGAACCGATTTGTTCTTCTAAATTAATCACCGTATCAAATAGTTCCTTTTTATCCAAGGTGGCACACCTCGTTACTCAGTTGTTTGTGCAGATACAACGCCTTCTTGTAATAATTCTTCCCATGTATATTCTATCACTTTTTCTTGCCCGGTTAATTCAACTTGCAAAATTCGTTCTAAAATATTGAGCCCCACTACCTTTGCAGAGCCATTAGACGTCTGAATCGTTTCGCCGATATCCGGTAATTGTTCCTTCGCTGTTTCATACTCATCATTCTCATATTTCAAGCAGCACATCAAGCGGCCGCATAGTCCTGAAATTTTTGTAGGATTTAACGATAGATTTTGATCCTTTGCCATCTTAATCGACACTGGTTCAAAGTCTCCTAAGAATGTCGAACAGCAAAGCATTCGCCCGCAAGGACCAATGCCTCCAAGCATTTTTGCCTCGTCTCTTACACCAATCTGGCGAAGTTCAATTCTCGTTTTGAAGATTGATGCAAGATCCTTCACTAGCTCACGGAAATCAACTCTGCCATCTGCTGTGAAGTAGAAGATGACCTTGTTGCGGTCAAATGTAAACTCAACATCGACCAGTTTCATTTCCAGCCCATGTTCACTTACCTTCTGAAGACATGTATCAAAGGCTGTCATCGCTGCTTCTTTGTTTTCCTCAACGATGAGTCGGTCTCGTTCGTCTGCTACACGAATGACTTTACGCAGAGGGAGAACCACATCGTGTTCATCTACTTTTTTGTTGGCGATGACCACTTGTCCGTACTCAACCCCTCTGACTGTTTCTACAATGACACAACTATCATTTTCTATATGAAATCCATTAGGATCGAAATAATAGATTTTGCCCGCTTTTTTAAAGCGAACACCAATTACGTTGTACAAGCTTATCCCTCCTGCAACATCAACACCAATTGCTCCATCAGCCCTTGGGCATTCACGTTGGATTGAAGTCTCTTTTTCGCTTCTAATACAGCAAGGATCTGGCTGGTCACCATCTGCTGTGTGGAATGCAGCGCATGCTGCTTCATTGTCTGGAATAAGTCTTGATAAATGACTTTATCTTCATTTCCTATTTGAATCGACAATACATCACGATATATAAATAAAAGCATATCCAGACCTGTTTCTTGAAGGTCTTTCTCTTTGAAAAAAGGCATCCATTGATCCTGAATATAAAAAAATGCATGTTCTTTTCGCTGGTGTAAGACTTCATACAATTTTATCACTTTCGCTCTAGACTCTGCAAACTGATCATTTCGACTTAATTCGAGTGCTTCTGCTAAATTATTGGTTAAATTCGACAAAAGCCTTGCGAGATGCTGAGATACGCCTTCTTGTAAAAGCTGCTGCTCCAAGGATTGTGGCTGCAGCGGCTGAAAGCTGAGCATCTGACATCTTGAAATAATCGTATCCAGCATTTTATGCGATTGCTCAGTGATTAAAACCGCCATCGTTTCCCGATTGGGCTCCTCTAGGAACTTCAATAAACTGTTCGCGGCATTGACCGTCATTTTGTCCGCATGAAGAATAATATACATTTTCCGGTGAGATTCTACACCCGCTTTTGTAAATTCCTCCTGCAGTGCCTGCACTTGCGCCTTCTTAATTGATTGGCCATCGGGCTGCACAAGATGTAAATCGGGATGGTTTCCTGATGCAATCCTTTTGCAGTTTTGACAGGATTCACATGGTTTCACTCCTGATTCCAAACAAAAAAAGCTCTTAGCCAACAGCATCGCTGCATCCAGCTTACCGGTTCCTTTTTTCCCTTCAAATAAGTAGGCATGCGCAAGTCGGTCTTTTTCAATACTATTAAAAATCAGCCGCATGACGCGCGGCTGCAAATCATTCATGTCATCCCAGCTAATTGCCATGTTATCACTCTCTATGTGTAAAGGTTAATCAATAAACCTTTTATTTCTCCAATACGTTCAAGCAAATCAATAGATGGTTTCTCTTGGTCCATCATTTCCTCGGTTAATTCAATCAGCTTTTCATCTAAGGCTTTGACTAAAGCAAGTGTACGTGTGTTGCCATAAATGTCAAAGCTTCTTGATGTTTCTATATTTAATCCATTATCGACTGTCTCTTTCACAAAGCGCTTCACCAGTCCTTTAAACCTAGCCAAATCCTTTAGGTTTCGTGACTTCGCCAGCTTTTTACCGAACACTTCGATATCACTGAGCATGACCGTCAGCTGTTCTAAGCGCAGTTTGCCGCTTTGCGTCTCCATCGAAGCTTTAAAGGAAGCAGATGTCTGGTTTCCTTTCAATGCTTGAAGTTCACGCTTTTCTAGACGCAGCCGCATATCTTGATTAATTTTCACAGCAACCCATCCTTAAAATTGATGAAATTGTTCTACTGGCAGAATAAAAACAGTAGCTCCGCCAACTTCAACCTCAACAGGGTATGGTACGTATGAATCTGCATTTCCACCCATTGGGGATACAGGCGCAATCATTTGATCACGTTTACGGCAATTTTCTTTTATAAGCTGTAATGCTTTATCCACTCGGACATCATCACAACCAATAATAAAAGTCGTATTCCCAGACTTTAAAAACCCACCAGTTGAAGCTAATTTTGTCACGCCGAAATGATGTTCAGTCAATATTTTCAACAACTTGCTGCTATCTTGGTCCTGTACAACGGCAACAATTAATTTCATTTGATTGGCCTCCTTTATTTTAGGCACAGATGACATGCCGATGTCTTCCTCTATATTATAACAACGATTGGGAATTAGGTCATATTTGATTTTGCTTTAATGTGTCCTGAATTAATTGGAGGACTTCTTCATAGACAGCCTGCATCGGCTGAGAAGCATCCACTACACGGAATCGTTCTGGTGATTGTGCAATAAGCAGTTCATAGCCTTCTCTGACCAGCTGGTGGAAATTCAGCGTCTCCATGTCTAATCGATTCTTTTCTCTTCCCTGGTTGGCATCAATTCGCTTTAGCCCTTCCTCAGGTGTAATAGAAAAATAAATGGTCATTTGCGGCATCGTGCCATTAATAGCAAAATCGTTAATTGATTTTACTGCTTCAATCCCAAGCCCTCTCGCATAGCCTTGATAAGCAAGGGAGCTATCAACAAAACGATCACATAAAACTGTCTGCCCGCGCTGTAATGCCGGTTCTACCTTCTCAGCCAAATGCTGCCTTCTTGCCGCTGCATATAGCAAAGCTTCTGTTTTCGCGTCCATTTTTGTGTTTTTTTCATTTAAAATGACTTCACGAATCTGTTCTGCAATGTCAATGCCGCCAGGCTCACGTGTCGCCATCACTTCATATCCTTGGCGTTCCATTTCTTCATACACTTTTCGAATCACTGTCGTTTTTCCGGCACCCTCTGGCCCTTCAAACGTAATAAACATACCGCTCATAGTGTCTCCTCTTCTATATAAACATATAATTTTCTCTGATGAATCACCTGACTCGCTTGAACATGAACCTGATGTCCTAGCAAACGGCTTAAAGCCGCGATTTGATCGATTTCAATACGTTCTCCCTTAACGATCAAAGGAATACCCGGTGGATATGGTATAACCGATTCTGCACTAATCCGGCCTGCTGCATGTTCAAATGGGACGGCTTCTATATCCTGTCTATGCTCATTGTTTTCAATAGCCAGTGCCTCTCTTTGGATATGATCTTTTCCTTTGAGATATGAATTGCTTTGATTAAGGGCCTGCTCTATTCGGTTAAAAGGAATATCCTTCTTCTGTTCTAAACCAAAGACAAGTAAAACCTGATGTTCGTCCGCAAGCTCTGGGTGAACCTCCACTGATTCAAGCACTCGTTTCAGTTCATAACCCGTCAGCCCTTTTGTTGATCGAATCACACATTTTAATGGATCGTTAGAAAGCAATTCAGACTCGACTACTTCAAGCTGAGGTATACGGTTGAACTCATTTTTCAGCTCTGCCAGCCCTTTCATCATTCCATCCAGGATCCCTTTTTTCTTGATCTCCTCGACATAGGCCCTTGCCACATCTAATGAGGCCATAATTGGATAGGATGGAGAACTGCTTTGAAGCATCGTGAGGAATGTTTTCAAACGTTTTGCATCCATTCGCCCCCCCTGAAGATGAAGGTAGGAACCCATTGTCATGGCCGGAAGGGTTTTATGTGCTGATTGTACCACCACGTCAGCTCCATAGGAAAGAGCAGATGGAGGAAAAGCGCCGCCTAATACAAAATGTGCACCATGTGCCTCATCAACCAAAACGATCATGCCTGCTTCGTGGCACATGTGAATCAGTTTTGATAAATCAGCTGCATGACCATAGTAGTTCGGATAAGTCAAAACGATCGCCCGGCAATTAGGATGTTTGGCTATGGCTTTTTTGACTGTTTCATCTGTCACATGTGTTGGAACATGTAGATGTTGATCTATCTCAGCTTCTACCATAATAGGCGTTGCTCCTGCAAGCTCAATCGCATGGTAAACAGACTTATGACAATTTCGCTGGACGAAAATCTCATCTCCCGCACGACAGGCTGTCATCACCATCGCTAAATTTCCGACAGTTGTCCCATTCACAAGGAAAAAGCTTTGATCTGAACCATATAGCTTTGCCAATAAATGTTCAGCCTCTTGAATCACACCAGTTGAATGATGAAGATCATCTAATCCTTCAAGCTCTGTTACATCCAGCTGAAGAATTGAGTCATAATAAGTCCGTGCCTCATCAAAAAAGACATCTCCATTGTGATGTCCTGGAACGTGGAAAGAATAAGGTTTCTTTTCCGCATGTTGTACTAATGCTGTATATAAAGGTGTTTTCAAACAAATCGATCCTTTTCACTTTCGATATCTTATGTCTATTATAACGTTCATACAAGGGAACCGAAAGATGGATTCTCATTCCTTTATTGGCTGGTGATTTGTCAGCTGCTGTTCTGCCTCATACATGCTGTTTTTCAATTGAGCACGCTCTTGGCTTCCATGCTCTTTCACCTGTAACGTTTCCTGTAAGGTTTCTGCTAATTGGCGTTGAACCTTTTTCAACGTATCTATAGGTGCAAAAGCTGCTTCTTCAAGACGTTCTCCCTGCTGCTTTGATACCTTTTCGTATGTTTTTTGGATACGATTCTGAAGAGCTGAATTGGCACGCTGCTGAATATGCGTTAACGCAATCGACATTTGGTTGATCCATAGAGGAATGGATGCAGAAACAGTTGATTGAATGTGATTGGCCAATGTATGATTCGTATGCTGGATCATTCGAATTTGGGCATTACATTGCAACGCAATTTGCCGGCTTAACAGCAAATCATATTTCCGTTCCTTCAACCTCTCCATATACTCTTCTGCATTGAATTCCTGACTCATCAATTTCTCCTCTATAGTCCGATTACCAATATGCTGAGTTTCTGATATGATCTGCTTTTCTAAAGTTGTCATTTTCGCTTCAACTGCTGCAACCTGCATCGTCATCTCTTGGAAATAAGTTTGATTTTCTTCAAATAAACGCTCTAATAACATATGATCCGAGATTAATCCGCCTTTTGCATAACGAAGTCTTGCTGATAATCTCTCGATCTGTGATTTTGCATGTTGAAAACGCGATATGATTTCCTGAGTAGAACGCTTCTCCCGCTGAAACAACTTCAAAAAAAAGCCCTGCTTCTTTGGCAGTAAATCCTCAGGTTCTACTATATGCAGCTGGTGCAAAAAGGCCTCAAGCACATCTCCTATTTGATCGATATCTTTTTTCTCAACATATTTCATCATTTGTTGTGATTGTTCCAATAATCGTTCCTGAACACGTGTACCATAGAAAAGCAGCTTTTGCGGATTGTCAGGGATCTGCTCGGCACGCTGTATGGCTTCTTGTTTCTCCTCATCAGATAAGGTATCAAACACCCGAAACTGAAGATTTGTAGTGGAAGCAGTTGATGATCGGATGTGATCTTCTGGTTTCATTGCGTTTGACTCCTTTCATTATTTCTTTATCATTTTATCTGCCACTTCAAGCTCAATATGAAGAGCTTCTATGTCTCTTCCTAATACTTGCTGCAAATCATTCGTCAATTGCTTTTGCAGCTCTGTCAGCGTCACTCGAGTTTGGCTAAGTGTCATTTCCAGCTCATGACTGCGATCAGGCTGATTATACAATAGTGCATATTTTTCAGTTAGTTCAACAACAGAATCCAAGCTTTCGAAATAAAAACGCTGTGCATCATAAAACCGGTTCGGCTCTTTTTTTGTAATCGTATAGATTCGTCGTGCAAGTCTGAGAATTTCATAATTATGTTTGATCGTTTGTACGTTTTTCACAGCAAATAAAGCTTTCTTTAAACGTACAAGCTTTTGTCCTGCTTCTTTTAAATGCTGTTTGATATATACATAATCACTACGAGACAGTCCGTGTTTCTTTAAAAACAACTGGAAAGCAACCCATCTGCTCCCTGCAAACATCACGCCCCACCCTATCATCGCATACAGTATCGATAATCCAACATGATGATGGAAAACCCCAATACTGACGGTTAAAATCACAAGCGAAAAAAAAGTAGAGAGGATGGCCCATATAAATGTATAAAAAATTGATTTCATGTTCATCGACTCCTATGAATAATCAGGCTCTCTGTTTATCTTATTATTAATTACGGATGATGTCCAAACTAAGTTCCAAAAAACAGGCCCAATCCTTCATTGCTCATAAAAAAAGACCATCTAATGGTCTATGAATACAAAGGCGGCGTATGAAGATTTTTAAGCTTTCTAACATAATCGGCATAGCTAGGATCCGAGGTCGATGTAGAAATTAACTTTCGCTCACATTCTCGGCACAAAAACTGATGATATAAATAAATTCCCTTTGTTTTTTTCTCTTCACAAATCAAACAAATCGCTTCTCGCTCTTTTTTGCTCATTGTGACACCTCCACTTATAGCTTCAGTATGCCCTAGTGCTTTCAATTGTATACAAAATTAAGAATGTTTTAGATGGTAGTTTAGTATATGTATCCATGTCAGATCGAGTGTTTGTTCCTTTTCTTAAAAAACAAAAAAGACCAGTTCCAAATGGAACTGATCCTGATAGAAGCTTGGCGGCGTCCTACTCTCACAGGGGGAAACCCCCAACTACCATCGGCGCTGAAGAGCTTAACTTCCGTGTTCGGTATGGGAACGGGTGTGACCTCTTCGCTATCGCCACCAAACCTGATGGAGAGAATGTTCTCTCAAAACTAGATAACAATGTTCATGCTTCACAAATGAATATAGGTTAAGTCCTCGATCTATTAGTATCTGTCAGCTCCACGTGTCACCACGCTTCCACCTCAGACCTATCAACCTGATCATCTTTCAGGGATCTTACTTCCTTGCGGAATGGGAAATCTCATCTTGAGGGGGGCTTCATGCTTAGATGCTTTCAGCACTTATCCCGTCCGCACATAGCTACCCAGCGATGCCCTTGGCAGAACAACTGGTACACCAGCGGTGCGTCCATCCCGGTCCTCTCGTACTAAGGACAGCTCCTCTCAAATTTCCTGCGCCCGCGACGGATAGGGACCGAACTGTCTCACGACGTTCTGAACCCAGCTCGCGTACCGCTTTAATGGGCGAACAGCCCAACCCTTGGGACCGACTACAGCCCCAGGATGCGATGAGCCGACATCGAGGTGCCAAACCTCCCCGTCGATGTGGACTCTTGGGGGAGATAAGCCTGTTATCCCCGGGGTAGCTTTTATCCGTTGAGCGATGGCCCTTCCATGCGGAACCACCGGATCACTAAGCCCGACTTTCGTCCCTGCTCGACTTGTAGGTCTCGCAGTCAAGCTCCCTTGTGCCTTTACACTCTGCGAATGATTTCCAACCATTCTGAGGGAACCTTTGGGCGCCTCCGTTACATTTTAGGAGGCGACCGCCCCAGTCAAACTGCCCACCTGACACTGTCTCCCTGCCCGATAAGGGCAGCGGGTTAGAAGGTCAATACAGCCAGGGTAGTATCCCACCGATGCCTCCACCGAAGCTAGCGCTCCGGTTTCCAAGGCTCCTACCTATCCTGTACAAGCTGTACCAACATTCAATATCAGGCTGCAGTAAAGCTCCACGGGGTCTTTCCGTCCTGTCGCGGGTAACCTGCATCTTCACAGGTACTATAATTTCACCGAGTCTCTCGTTGAGACAGTGCCCAGATCGTTGCGCCTTTCGTGCGGGTCGGAACTTACCCGACAAGGAATTTCGCTACCTTAGGACCGTTATAGTTACGGCCGCCGTTTACTGGGGCTTCAATTCGCACCTTCGCTTACGCTAAGCGCTCCTCTTAACCTTCCAGCACCGGGCAGGCGTCAGCCCTATACTTCGCCTTACGGCTTCGCAGAGACCTGTGTTTTTGCTAAACAGTCGCCTGGGCCTATTCACTGCGGCTTCTCGGGCTTTAACACCCTAAGAAGCACCCCTTCTCCCGAAGTTACGGGGTCATTTTGCCGAGTTCCTTAACGAGAGTTCTCTCGATCACCTTAGGATTCTCTCCTCGCCTACCTGTGTCGGTTTGCGGTACGGGCACCTCTCACCTCGCTAGAGGCTTTTCTTGGCAGTGTGGAATCAGGAACTTCGCTACTAAATTTCGCTCGCCATCACAGCTCAGCCTTTACGGGAAACGGATTTGCCTATTTCCCAGCCTAACTGCTTGGACGCGGATATCCAATACCGCGCTTACCCTATCCTCCTGCGTCCCCCCATTGCTCAAATGGTGAGGAGGTGGTACAGGAATATCAACCTGTTGTCCATCGCCTACGCCTTTCGGCCTCGGCTTAGGTCCCGACTAACCCTGAGCGGACGAGCCTTCCTCAGGAAACCTTAGGCATTCGGTGGACGGGATTCTCACCCGTCTTTCGCTACTCATACCGGCATTCTCACTTCTAAGCGCTCCACCAGTCCTTCCGGTCTGGCTTCACAGCCCTTAGAACGCTCTCCTACCACTGTTCGTAAGAACAGTCCGCAGCTTCGGTGATACGTTTAGCCCCGGTACATTTTCGGCGCAGAGTCACTCGACCAGTGAGCTATTACGCACTCTTTAAATGGTGGCTGCTTCTAAGCCAACATCCTGGTTGTCTAAGCAACTCCACATCCTTTTCCACTTAACGTATACTTTGGGACCTTAGCTGGCGGTCTGGGCTGTTTCCCTTTCGACTACGGATCTTATCACTCGCAGTCTGACTCCCAAGGATAAGTCATCGGCATTCGGAGTTTGACTGAATTCGGTAACCCGGTAGGGGCCCCTAGTCCAATCAGTGCTCTACCTCCGAGACTCTTACCTTGAGGCTAGCCCTAAAGCTATTTCGGAGAGAACCAGCTATCTCCAGGTTCGATTGGCATTTCACCCCTACCCACACCTCATCCCCGCACTTTTCAACGTGCGTGGGTTCGGGCCTCCATTCAGTGTTACCTGAACTTCACCCTGGACATGGGTAGATCACCTGGTTTCGGGTCTACGACCACGTACTCATGCGCCCTATTCAGACTCGCTTTCGCTGCGGCTCCGCATCTTCTGCTTAACCTTGCACGGGATCGTAACTCGCCGGTTCATTCTACAAAAGGCACGCCATCACCCGTTAACGGGCTCTGACTACTTGTAGGCACACGGTTTCAGGATCTATTTCACTCCCCTTCCGGGGTGCTTTTCACCTTTCCCTCACGGTACTGGTTCACTATCGGTCACTAGGGAGTATTTAGCCTTGGGAGATGGTCCTCCCGGATTCCGACGGAATTTCACGTGTTCCGCCGTACTCAGGATCCACTCTGGAGAGAACAACATTTCAGTTACAGGGCTGTTACCTTCTTTGGCGGGCCTTTCCAGACCTCTTCGCTTATATCGTTCCTTTGTAACTCCGTATAGAGTGTCCTACAACCCCAAGAGGCAAGCCTCTTGGTTTGGGCTGTTCCCGTTTCGCTCGCCGCTACTCAGGGAATCGCATTTGCTTTCTCTTCCTCCGGGTACTTAGATGTTTCAGTTCCCCGGGTATGCCTTCTCATACTCTATGTATTCAAGTATGGATACTACTCCATTACGAGCAGTGGGTTTCCCCATTCGGAAATCTCCGGATCAAAGCTTGCTTACAGCTCCCCGAAGCATATCGGTGTTCGTCCCGTCCTTCATCGGCTCCTAGTGCCAAGCATCCACCGTGCGCCCTTTCTAACTTAACCATTTCTTACTTTAGAAAGAATCACTATGTGTGATGAACTTTGCATTGCATTCAATGTGAATGTATTACTTATTGTTATCTAGTTTTCAAAGAACAATCCTGTCTCGCTAGAGACATGTTTTGAAGGAATGATCCTTCAAAACTAAACAAGACGAAAACGCACGCTGCTCCATATATCCTTAGAAAGGAGGTGATCCAGCCGCACCTTCCGATACGGCTACCTTGTTACGACTTCACCCCAATCATCTGCCCCACCTTCGGCGGCTGGCTCCATAAAGGTTACCTCACCGACTTCGGGTGTTGCAAACTCTCGTGGTGTGACGGGCGGTGTGTACAAGGCCCGGGAACGTATTCACCGCGGCATGCTGATCCGCGATTACTAGCGATTCCAGCTTCACGCAGTCGAGTTGCAGACTGCGATCCGAACTGAGAACAGATTTATGGGATTGGCTAAACCTTGCGGTCTTGCAGCCCTTTGTTCTGTCCATTGTAGCACGTGTGTAGCCCAGGTCATAAGGGGCATGATGATTTGACGTCATCCCCACCTTCCTCCGGTTTGTCACCGGCAGTCACCTTAGAGTGCCCAACTAAATGCTGGCAACTAAGATCAAGGGTTGCGCTCGTTGCGGGACTTAACCCAACATCTCACGACACGAGCTGACGACAACCATGCACCACCTGTCACTCTGTCCCCGAAGGGAAAGCCCTATCTCTAGGGTTGTCAGAGGATGTCAAGACCTGGTAAGGTTCTTCGCGTTGCTTCGAATTAAACCACATGCTCCACCGCTTGTGCGGGCCCCCGTCAATTCCTTTGAGTTTCAGTCTTGCGACCGTACTCCCCAGGCGGAGTGCTTAATGCGTTAGCTGCAGCACTAAGGGGCGGAAACCCCCTAACACTTAGCACTCATCGTTTACGGCGTGGACTACCAGGGTATCTAATCCTGTTCGCTCCCCACGCTTTCGCTCCTCAGCGTCAGTTACAGACCAGAGAGTCGCCTCGCCACTGGTGTTCCTCCACATCTCTACGCATTTCACCGCTACACGTGGAATTCCACTCTCCTCTTCTGCACTCAAGTTTCCCAGTTTCCAATGACCCTCCCCGGTTGAGCCGGGGGCTTTCACATCAGACTTAAGAAACCGCCTGCGAGCCCTTTACGCCCAATAATTCCGGACAACGCTTGCCACCTACGTATTACCGCGGCTGCTGGCACGTAGTTAGCCGTGGCTTTCTGGTTAGGTACCGTCAAGGTGCGAGCAGTTACTCTCGCACTTGTTCTTCCCTAACAACAGAGCTTTACGATCCGAAAACCTTCATCACTCACGCGGCGTTGCTCCGTCAGACTTTCGTCCATTGCGGAAGATTCCCTACTGCTGCCTCCCGTAGGAGTCTGGGCCGTGTCTCAGTCCCAGTGTGGCCGATCACCCTCTCAGGTCGGCTACGCATCGTCGCCTTGGTGAGCCATTACCCCACCAACTAGCTAATGCGCCGCGGGTCCATCTGTAAGTGACAGCCGAAACCGTCTTTCATCCTTGAACCATGCGGTTCAAGGAACTATCCGGTATTAGCTCCGGTTTCCCGGAGTTATCCCAGTCTTACAGGCAGGTTACCCACGTGTTACTCACCCGTCCGCCGCTAACATCCGGGAGCAAGCTCCCTTCTGTCCGCTCGACTTGCATGTATTAGGCACGCCGCCAGCGTTCGTCCTGAGCCAGGATCAAACTCTCCGAAAAAGTACAAAACCGAAGTTTTGTTTTTCGTCAGCGTTTGACTGACTACCTATGAAGTATCATAGGATTTTTTTATAAAAACTCGAATTAACAGGTACGTTTTGTCTTGTTTAGTTTTCAAAGATCATGTTCAAAATGGAGCGGGTGATGAGAATCGAACTCACGACATCAGCTTGGAAGGCTGAGGTTTTACCACTAAACTACACCCGCGTGGTTTGTATTGGCGCGCCCGAGAGGAGTCGAACCCCTAACCTTTTG
>NZ_LKCP01000080.1:0-28753 GCF_001518755.1 Bacillus sp. AM 13(2015)
ATGTATCTCGACGAATGTCCACTTTTGTTCTATCATTTTTCTGCCTTTACGATCATTGATGAGAAGACCTTTAATCTGAATTGGTATTACTATATGACAGAACAAAAGCTTGTGGATCACCTGTATATTCCTTATGCTGACTTGATTCATCGAAAAATCAAACAGGTGCAAAAGGTATTTCCAGAATTTAAGCAAGGGTTTATTGCAAAGAAGCATGTTCCTGATACACATTTCTATGAGATGTGAAAAAAACCGCTCATATTGATTTGAGCGGTTTTTCCTTTTATGATTCATTCCATTTGGAGATGGTTTGGTCGCTAGGAAGTAAGAAGGCTAGGATGCCTAATATCGGTAAAAAGGCAACACCGAGCATGGTAGGCGTTAAGCCAAAGGCATCAATGAATGAACCGAGGGCAACCGATCCGATTGCACCCATACCAAACGCAAGCCCAACAGTTAAACCAGACATTGTGCCAATTTTCCCGGGAAATAGTTCTTGGGCATAAACCACGGTGACAGAGAAGCTTGATGTCAAAATGAGCCCAATCAGCCCGAGTAAAACATAAGCAAAAACGGGTCCGGCAAATGGCAGCAGCAGGGCAAGCGGGAAGGATGCCAATAAGGAAACTAAAATCACGTTTTTTTTGCCAAAGCGGTCTGCAAGTGGCCCGCCTAAAAATGTCCCAATTGCACCTAGAATGAGAAATAAGAAAATATAAGTCTGTGATTCTTTAATCGTCAAACCGTATTGTTCAATCGCATAAAACGCATAGAAATTCGAAATGGCATTTCCATACCAAGAGCGGGCGAAGATGAGAAAGACGATAATGCCAAGTGCAATGAGTGCTGATTTACGATGAATATCAGATCTAGCAGCTTTTGCAGGTGTTTTTTTCGCTTGGGCCCGCATGGTTTGAAGTCTTCCGGCATACCATCTTGAAATATAAAGAAGGAAACCGACCGCTATCATTCCAACAATCGTAAACCAAGCCACGCCTGTCTGACCGAGCGGTACGAGCATTAATGCAGCGATAAGCGGAGCAAAGGCTTGACCTGTATTACCGCCTACTTGATAGATGGACTGTGCAAGTCCTCGTCTTGGACCAGCTGCCATGTTGGCAACACGGGAGCCCTCTGGATGGAAGATCGCAGAGCCAAGTCCGATAAAGACAACGCAAAGCAAAATGGTTGCAAAAGATGGAGCAAACGCGAGTCCGAATATACCGACAGCACTTGAAAATAAAGCAATCGGAAGTGCATAAGGCATCGGCCGTTTATCTGTGTACCAACCAATAGCAGGCTGCATCACGGAGGAGACCATATTTAATGTAAAGGCAATCAGCCTAATTGTGTAAAGGTCAGCCCCATTGAGCGTTCCAAAATAGGGAACATCGCAGGAATAACGGCTTGAAGTGTGTCGTTCAGCATATGACAAATACCAATAATCAATAGGATGGGATAAACCGTTGAGCCGGTAACAGAATGTTGAGGTTTATCCTTTGTACGAGCAGCAATGGCCAATGAGACTTCCTCCCTTCATTTATCTGTTTTCTGATTTTTGCATTCTTCTCATTTTATTCATAAGGTGAACTATAAAACAATAGCAAATTGTCATGATTTAGAAAAAAAGAGACACAAGCGCTTGATTGAGCTTGTGTCTCTAAAGAGTTATTTGTAAAAAGAAGCAATCACAGGCTTCATTTTTTGAACGACAAGTCCACTGCCGCCGCGGTTTTTCACACCTTCGATCATGCCGACGAGGACGTAATCTTCTTTTTTAGGATTAAACGCAAGTAAAAATCCATTTTCAGTGCCGTCTGTTGCACCTTGTTTGCTCTTTAATTCTGCCGTACCCGTTTTAGCGGCAATATCCGCTCCTTCGATTTGTAAGGAGTGGGCTGTTCCGTTTGGACTGGTCACGACCTTAGTCAATGCGTCTTTCACTGTGTTTGCCGTGCCTTCTTTGATGATTTGTTTTGGTGATGCTGTTTTTCCATCTTGAATCACTCGAGGGTAGACAAGCTTGCCTCCTGTGGCAAATGGAGAATAGGCATGTACTTGTTCAATTGGTGACATGAGTAATTCGCCTTGGCCATACGCCGAGTCAGCCAGTAAGATATCCGATTGAATGCCATCGTTCGATACTTGTGCAGGCTTCATTGTAAATGGCATGTGTAAGTCTTCGCCAAACCCAAATGCTTTCACTTTTTGCTCGTAGGTGTCTTTGCCGATTTCGAGTGCTTCCTGTCCAAAATAAATATTGTCTGAGTATACAAGGGCATCGACCATATTTACTTTTTCTTTATCGTGAACCCGTGTGATGCGATAATTTCCCCAAGATTGATCCTTTTGCCATTTTAGTCCGTGAATGGTACGCACTTTGTCAGGCTTTGTGACACCTGTTTCCAGCCCAATGGCTGCTGTAATGGTTTTGAATGTGGATCCTGGCGCATACCGGCTCGCATATCGAGCTTGGAATGGAAGGTCTGGATTTTCACTGTATGCCTGATATTGCTTAGGTGTAATCCCGTTTGTCATGAGATTGACATCGTAGGAAGGGGTGCTGACAAGCGCTAATAGATCGCCTGATGATGGATTCATGATTGTGACGGCCCCTTTTTCGCCTTTCAACTGATCATAGGCTTTTTTCTGTAAAGAAGCATCAATCGTCAGCTTCACTGTTTTTCCATCTTTTCGATCTGATTTTTGCAATGTTTCTTCAATACCTGTTTCATCATGGACGATGAGAATGCTTCCGCCATCTTGTCCGCGTAAGTTTTTGTCAAATGTAAATTCAAGGCCGGTTTTGCCGATGATTTGATCTGCCTTTAATGCTGGATTTCTTTTGATATCATCCGCATTTGCTTTTCCGACATACCCGGTGAGATGAGCGGCGGCTTTGTTATATGGATAGTAGCGCATTTCCTTCGTTTGATAGGTAACGCCATTTACGTCCTTTGGAATCGGCTTTTGTTTTAACATCGATTTGAGCGGGACAAACGTGTCGTCTGTGACCCATGCTTGTTTCAGCTGATTGTCAATGAGTTCTTCCTCTATATCAAACGCTTTGCTGATCTTTTTGATATTACGTTCTTTTTCTTCTCCTGTTCCGAGCTTTCCTGGGATGACGCCAAGTGCGTTTCCACCAGTTGTTTCTGCCAGTGTACGTCCTTTTCGGTCGACAATGTTTCCGCGGACAGCAGGGTCAGCTTTGACCTTGATGGTATCTCCTTTCTCCATTTGCGGGAAGATGAGATTTGGCTTCCAGTCCACTTTCCACTTGTCGTCCTCTTCGGAAAGAACGCCCTTGTAAGACAGCTTATGCAGCTTGCCAAGAGACGTTTTCATCGTTACATCATAGGAAAATTGATACCCATTTCCTTTGTCCTGTTTTTCAACGTTGAGCTTTGAAATGTTCAGGTCATAAGCACCAATACCGTTGAAAATATTGTCGTATTTTTCGGCTAGTTGTTTTTTTGAAAAGTCATTGGCTTTCAAAGATGCACTTGTCACCTCATCTGCCAGCTTCGTAAAGTCTTTCTTCTTCATATGTTCCGTAAAGTTTTGAGCGGCTTTTAAAGCCTCTTTTTCTTTTGAGAAAAGAGTATCTTTTAAGAAAAAGAAAGCAGCAGCAACTACGATGATGCTAAGAATGGGAATTATGACTTTTTTCTGTTTCCAAAATGATTTTCGTTGACCCGTATACAATGAAAACACCTCAATTTTTGATTAGATCCTCTATATTTTACAGTGATTGGTCGTGATTTGTATAGTTTCTCCTATGAAAATAGACCAAGGGATCATGTCAAGGTTTGGGGAATGGGGTTAAAAAACAGCTATTTCGTAATGAAAGATATCTTCATTTTTTCTTATGATTTAAAGGATTTCTTAAAAGATCATCGAATGTGAAAAATTAGAAAAAATATGACAAGCGCTTTCATTAGGGGGAATTGTTATCGTTTATAAAAAGGTGAATTTGATTGGACTTGTTCTTGGACCGACACTCTTTTTGCTCATTTTTTTTCTCATACCTGAAGATGAATTGACCTATGCTGCGAGGGTAGTCTTGGGCATTACGGCTTGGACGGCCACATGGTGGGTGACTGAAGCACTTCCCATTCCTGCTACATCTTTATTGCCCATCATCCTGCTGCCGACACTTGGCGGGCTTTCTATGGAACAAACATCAAGGTCTTATGGAGATCCGATCGTCTTTATGTACATGGGAGGATTTATGATCGCAATTGCCATTGAAAAATGGAAATTACATAGAAGAATGGCTTTACACATTTTAAGGGTGATTGGCACAAGAAGTGACCGCATTGTATTAGGTGTCATGATCGCGACTGCTTTTTTATCTATGTGGATTTCGAATGCAGCGACTGCCCTCATGATGCTGCCAGTGGCACTTGCAGTGATTAAAGAGGTTAAGACAAATGAAATCTTATCTGGTCCATCTCTTGATCGATTCAGTAAAAGCATCTTATTGTCGGTTGCGTATTCAGCGTCAATAGGAGGATTGGCGACACTTGTCGGTTCTGTGCCAAATGCGGTGTTTGCTGCGATGTCAAAAAAACTGCTAGATCGGGAGATTATGTTTTTTGAATGGTTTATGTTTGGTTTTCCTGTTGCGCTGATTCTGCTCATTCTCTTATTTTTGTATTTGACGAGGGTACAGTTCAAGGTAGAACACACAGGTGAAATGAGTGCATCGTTCATTCAAAAGGGATTAGAGGATTTAGGAAAAATGAAAAGAGAAGAAAAATGGGTATTTGTTGTTTTTCTCATGACGGCGTTCTTATGGATTTTTAAGCTCTTTTTGTTTGGAGGGATGACCGTATCTGATACGTCTATCGCCATTTTCGGTGCCATGCTGTTATTTCTCATTCCAGCAACAAATGGAGAGAGAATATTAGAATGGCAGGATATGAAACAACTGCCTTGGGGACTTTTGCTTTTGTTTGGAGGAGGGCTTTCGCTCGCTACGGGCTTTGCAGAAACCAATCTAACAGGATGGATCGGAGAAAATCTACAGCATTTAAACGGGCTTTCGTATATCATGCTGTTGATTATTTTAACGGGAGCGATTCTGTTTATGACTGAAATTATGTCAAATACGGCTGTTGCCAATATGATTATTCCGATAACGGTAGGGCTTGGGCTTGCGATTGGAATCGAGCCGTATGGGTTAATGGCCGCTGCTGCTTTGGCTTCCTCTTGCGCGTTTATGCTGCCGATATCCACACCGCCAAACGCCGCTGTCTTTAGTGCGGATGTGCTGAAAATATCAGATATGGTCAGGGCAGGCTTTTGGTTAAATATCATCAGTATTGTGGTGATTGTTCTTGCGGTCTATTTCTGGCTGCCGATTGTGCTGAAAAGCTGAGTGCATTAAGAAGAAGAAGGCTTTGATCGAATTGAGACGACCGGTGTTTTTGTTTCTTTTGGCTTCGGTGTTTGTGTGGATTTTTTGATGCGCGTTTCCTTTGGCGTGTAATAGGTTGCCCCAATATTGAGCCTGCCTTGAAGCTGGTCAATAGAAAGCTCCCCAAATTCTAAGTGGTAATCAATTTTGTCCACGTGCAGGGATTCGATATGGATGTGTGTATCTTCTGAGACAGGAGCAGCTGGTGCAGACATTTTTTGCTCAAGAGCGGCGAGTCTTTTTTCTAGCTCAACGACAGATGGGGATGGACTGGATTCAGTTTTTTTAAAGAGTGATTGAATGAAATGTTTCAAGTAGACCACAACCTTTTCTTCCGCCTTGCTCTAGTCTATGGAAAAGCTATCGCATATATACTTATAGAGATGACAAGAAAGGGGAGAAGTATATGCTGCCTACTCAGATTCACATTGCCCATATGAAAACGAATTCGATTGGCACAGGTTCATCCATGACGTTTGGCTCGACGTTTGTTCGCAATCATTGCAGTACGATCAAAAGAAACAATGGATTTGGGGAACAGAATGCTGATGGCGTGATCACGATCCTGCCAATTGAAACAATTGATGATCGTGATCAAATAGACGCAGTGAGTATCAATATTCGTCATCTATGATGATAGCAGTCGCTTTTCCTTCATCCTTTTGCAGGCGGATGTAAAGTACCCCGTCTTTAAAGGCAGCATTCATTTGATCAAGAATCATTTCTGGAAGGCGGATTTTCTTTTCAAACGGACCATACTTCCCTTGCTTTTGGCGAAAGTCCTGCTCGTTAAAAAAGGAAAAACGCTGTCCTTTCACAACCAAATATTCACCATATGATAACACCTGAACATCTTCCTTTCGGTAGCCAGGCAAGTAAATTAAGTATTGAATTTCTGTAGGGGTTTCCACCATGTCGATTGGTGGAAACGACGCATCTGATCCCCGCTGATCCTGCTGTGTGAATGTAAATGGAGATGGACCGTTTGCCATAAAGGGGGATCTTTGCTCATCGTCGAAGATCATTTTCCAAAAATCATCTCCATGCATTTGCTGGGCAATATCCATCCACTGTTTCATTTTTTCGAAGTCCATGTGAAGACCTCCCGTTAACATACTTGATGGGTGCTTGCATATACCTATAAAAAGGAGGTTTATCTGTGGTTCAACCAACTCCGTATATCAATATTAATATTTTCATGTTAAAAATTAATTCCTTTGAAAATGCGTCGGCGGTGAATGTCGGACAAAATTTGTTAGCAGAGTGGCAAAACTCAGATAAAAAAAATCAGGGTTACGGACAGAATTTTGGAGATGCCAGCGGTTTTGTCGGTACAAAAAGCCATGTAGATGATCGAGATCAAGTGGACTCACCTGCCTCTTTTTCACCAGCAGCTAAACCCATTCAAAGGAAGTGACGTGTGATGTTATTCTCACCTTCAGTCGTCAATGTCGGTGCTTTTAAAATCAATGCAATGGATCGGGGTGCATCACTGACGCTAGGACCTTATCAGCAGATTGATTATTTTCTCTCGATGAAATTGAATCAAGGTTTTGGTGAGGACAATGGAGATTGTTCACCGCTTGTCATTCCGATTTCAAGCGTGTTAGATCCAGATATGGTGGACTCAAATTCAGTCAAAAACAGCGTGGTTTAAGAAAAAAAGAGACCGGGAATCCCCGAGTCTCTTTTCTAATTTGTTTCATTCAGATGGCTTTTTCGTCTTGCATAGGTGAAATAGACAACAACACCGATGGCGATCCAGATGAGGAAGGCTCTCCATGTCTCCCATTTCAGTGTGGCAGCCAATGTCATACAAATGATCGCACTGATAATCGGAAGCACAGGCACGAACGGTACTTTAAATGCTGCTTTAAGATTCGGATGTTTTTTCCGTAAAATGATGACTGCAATGGAAATCACCGTGAAGGCTGCCAGTGTACCGATGCTGACTAAATTCGCAAGCGTCGATAAATTCACAAAACCTACGATACACGCTGCGACTGCACCTGTCAGCCAAGTGTTGGCAACGGGCGTTTGCGATTTTGGATGAACCTTTGAGAAAATATTTGGCATAAGCCCATCGCGGCTCATCGCAAAGGTTAAGCGAACCTGTGCATATACCAAGGCAATGAGAACCGTGGTAATCCCAATAATAGCACCGGCTGATATGATACCCGCCACACTATTCAGGCCAACTACTTGAAGAGCAAATGCGACAGGATCACTGACATTCAGCTTCGTATAGTGAACCATGCCTGTTAAGACAAAGGAAACCCCGATGTATAAAATGGTACAAACGCCGAGCGCTCCGATAATCCCAACCGGCATCGCCTTTTGCGGATTTTTGACCTCTTCAGATGCATTGGCGATCGCATCAAATCCGAGGTAAGCAAAAAAGACGGTTGCCGCGCCTGCAATCACGCCGTTAAAGCCCATTGGCATAAACGGTGTCCAGTTTTCAGGTTTGACGTAAGCAAAGCCTGAAATGATAAAGAGTAGGACGATGGCAATTTTGATCAGCACAATGATGTTATTCAGCTTTGTACTTTCTTTGACGCCTCTTGAGACGATAAAGGTGATGAGCAAAATAATGAGTGCGCCTGGAAGGTTAAAGACGGCCCCGTCAGCGGCTCCAGGTGCAGCTGATAAAGCCTTCGGTATGTGAAGACCGAATCCGCTGAGAAGTGATTGAAAATAGGACGACCATCCACTTGCCACAGCAGAGAGTGCAATGACATATTCAAGCATGAGATCCCAGCCCATTAAGAAGGCGAGAAATTCTCCAAGTGTTGCGTAGGAATACGTATAGACGCTTCCTGACACAGGAATGGATGAGGAGAATTCAGCGTAGCAAAAAGCAGCAAGGGCGCATGCGATCGCAGCCAAAATAAAAGATATAATAATCGCAGGTCCTGCATCATTTGCCGCAGCAACCCCCGTAATGACAAAGATCCCAGTCCCGACCACACAGCCAATGCCAAGCAAGATTAAATCAAACGTATTCAAAGAACGGCTGAGCCGCTTCGTTTGACTTTCAAGCATGAGCTGGTCGAGAGATTTTTTTCGAAATAAAGAACTCATGTTGACCTCCTAATGGATAAATCTTTTCGTAAGACGAATGTTAGTATATGCGCAAATGACAATTTAGTCAATTGGTTGAAAAACGCTTTAAATCACTAAAGTGTTAAACGTCACAACCGAAGAAGTGTATAAAAAGAGACATCCGCCGGGAGATCGAAGGCGGATGTGGTGTCAGACAATCTAAGTCTGTTCAGCAAATATTTTTTCATTGTACAGCACACTTGGATGAGTTGGATGATGGGCCGAGGAGGCACGGTGATGTATTTTGGCTTGTTCCAGGTTGCCGAGCTGATAATAACAGTAGCAAAGCTGAAGGTGAGGATACCACGTTTTATATTGTGTCAGTGTGAAGGCTGTTTCGTTTTCAGGAGCCTTCAGCGCCTGCTCATACCAAAAGATGGCTGCCTGATGTTTATTTTGTATTTTTAAATGATCCCCGATCCGGCAGCAAAATTCTGGCCGGGGCTGATCATATAAGAAGGATCGCAATAAGGAGGATAAGGCTGCTTCCTCATAGCCTTCCGCATAATAGCAGTCCGCTAAATATTGGCATGTGCGAATTTCATCCTCAATCCAGCACTGTTTTGTGTTTAAAAATTCATGATAAAAACGAATCGCTTTGACATGCTGCCCGTTGTCTCTTAATTCATTGGCAAAGTAAAAGAGATCACGGGGCGTCATATCCTCTCCTTTTGCCAGCATGTCTTCATAAATTCGCAAGTTGCGCCCAGGCTCACCAGCAGTTGTTTTCTTGCGTTTTTGATGTGTGACGGCGATATCTGCAGGAAGGATGTTTCCATACACTTGAAGAAACTCATGAACGGCCCCGTACCACTGAAAGTTCAAGGAACGCTTCACAAGGCGATTTCTTCTATATTTGAAATTGACTCGACCGTTTTCATCGAATCCCACATGATAAAACATCGAAACGGCATCCACCGAGGGATCAAGTGTCTGCTTGAGCTGAAGCAGTTTTTGGCGGTCTTCTTCAAGCAGAACATCGTCAGCATCGAGCCATAAAATATACTCTTTCGCTGCATGTGAGAAAGCAAAGTTGCGTGCTTTTGCAAAATGCTGGACCCATTCAAAATCCAGCACTTTTGCTGAAAAGGAATGAGCAATTTCCTTCGTTTGATCTGTTGATCCTGTATCAACGATGATCATCTCATCGACAATGTCTTGAACAGACGAAAGGCAGTCCGCCAGCACCTCCTCTTCATTTTTCACAATCATACATAAGCTAATGGTTATCATCTTTAGATCACCTCTTCATAGTGTATCGAGCATCAAAAGGAAACATTCTTTTCTGCAGCGGGTTTTTTAAAACTAGTTTTCTGCTACTGGCTGATTTAAAATAAAGAAAGAATCTATGTAAGGGCTGATAAAATGAGTTTATTGAATGTTGAAGGATTATATAAAACCTATGGCGAGAAAACGCTGTTTGATCATATTTCTTTTCATATAGAACCAAAGGAACGCATCGGATTGATTGGTCCAAATGGAACAGGGAAGTCAACGCTTCTAAAGGTCATTGCAGGACTTGAATCGTTTGAGGAAGGTGACATCACGAAAGCAGGGACACTTGATATCGAATTTCTCGAGCAAGATCCTGAAATGAGCGGGAATGAAACGATTCTTGACTATATTTTTTCGGGAACGGCACCAATGATTCAAACGATGAAGGCGTATGAAAAGGCACTCGCCGATTTAGAGCATGATCCGCAAAATGAGACAAAACAAGAGGCACTGATGCGCATGCAAAATCGAATGGATCAAGAAGATGCTTGGGATGCGAACCTTTCAGCCAAAACGATTTTGACAAAGCTTGGCGTGAAAGATGTAAGCCGCTCTGTACATGCATTATCAGGCGGACAGAAAAAACGTGTCGCCATTGCTAAAAATTTAATTCAGCCTGCTGGTTTGTTGATTTTAGATGAGCCAACCAACCATCTTGATAATGCAACGATTGAATGGCTTGAAGGATACTTAAGCCAATATAGCGGTGCTGTCATCCTCGTGACGCACGATCGTTATTTCTTAAATCGGGTGGCCAATCGGATTTATGAGTTAAATCAAGGACAGCTTTATACGTATAAAGGAAATTATGAAGTCTTTTTAGAAAAAAGAGCAGAGCGGGAAGCAGAAGCTCAGGTGAAAGAAACGAAGCGTCAAAACTTGCTTAGACGAGAGCTTGCATGGCTCAGACGAGGAGCAAAAGCAAGAACGACAAAGCAAAAAGCACGTATCGGCAGAGTCGAAGAGCTGAAGGATCAAAAAGGGCCTGATGCGAAGGGAGAGCTTGATTTTGCCATTGGCTCACACCGCTTGGGAAAACAAGTGATAGAGGCAGAAGACTTATCGATTTCATTTGCTGGCCAGACCCTTGTGGAGCGGTTTACAGATTTAGTCGTGCCAGGTGATCGTATCGGATTTATCGGACCGAATGGAGTCGGCAAAACCACTTTACTGAACTGTCTAGCAGGTAAGATTGAACCGACTTCAGGACAATTGACCATTGGACAAACCGTTCGTATTGGTTACTACACGCAGGATCACAAGGAAATGAATGATGAGCTGACCATCATTGAGTACATCAAGGAAACAGCTGAGATCGTCAAGACGTCTGATGGCGCCATTGTAACAGCAGAGCAGATGCTGGAGCGCTTCCTTTTCCCAAGATCGATGCAGCGGACGTATATTCGTAAGCTGTCAGGGGGAGAACGCCGCAGATTGTATTTATTGAAGGTCTTAATGGAAGAGCCGAATGTTCTCTTTTTAGATGAGCCAACGAACGACCTTGATACAGAAACCCTCAGTATTTTAGAGGATTATTTAGAGCAGTTCCCTGGCGTCGTCATCACAGTGTCCCATGATCGTTATTTCTTAGACCGAGTGGTTCACCGCCTGCTTGTCTTTGAAGGAAATGGGCAAATCTCACACTTCCAAGGGGCTTACAGCGATTATATGGAACAGGAAAAAGAGCAGAAACGGACAGAGACAAAGCCTGCTGAAAAACAAGTAGAAGCTGCGCCTAAAAAGAGAAAAAAACTTTCTTATAAAGACCAGCTTGAATGGGATGGGATTGAAGACCGGATACAAGCATTAGAGGAAAAACATCAGCAGCTTGAAGCCAGCATTGCAGAGGCAGGCAGTGATTTTGGGAAAATTCAAGAGCTGATGGACGAACAAAAAGCCGTTGCGGAAGAATTAGAACAAGCAATGGACCGCTGGACAGAACTATCTCTTATGATTGAGGAAATGAATGAATAAAGATGTGGAAATAAAAAACCTGTAGAGCGATCTACAGGTTTTTTTGATAGGAGCATTTGGCATACGCATCATGCTGGTGGATGGATTCCTCATTACGACACTCGACTTGAAAGCCTCTGATCCATGGCTGCTCATATAATTCAATGGCAATTAACCTTGTGATATCTTCTACAAAGCGCGGATTTTCATAAGCCTCTTCTGTCACTTTCTTTTCATCAGGTCTTTTGAGCACGGGATAAAGCGGTGCGCTCGCATTGGACTCAATGATATGTAAAAGAGCGGTCTTGATGTCGTCAGGGAGCGCTACTTGTTCAAACAACTCTACTTGAATGGAAACAGACCCACGCTGATTATGGGCACCATATTCACTGATTTCTTTGGAACAGGGACATAATGTCGTGACCTGTGCATCGCACCCAACGTGACAGGTCCATCCGTCCTTTTCATGAAAATGGACGTCATATTTGACAGTTGCATGCATCAAGCCTGACTGCCCGGTGACTGGACTTTGTTTTTCCATGTACCATGGAAAGGAAACTTGAACGGAAGCAGAGGATTGATTCATTTTCCGGGCGAGCGCTGCCGTCAATTCTTTTAGGGTATTCACATCAAGCGGCTTGCTGCTCTCATAAAACGAGTGCAGCTGTTCAGTGAGACGGCTCATATGAATGCCTTTTTGATGGGCTGGCAGGGATGTACTCAGTGAGAATTCAGCAGTGGTTGTTTGGCGCTGTGGTGCTGTTTTAGATACGATATGTATGGGATAGGAGATGCGGCAGACCCCGACTTGTTCAAGATGAAAATAAAAGTCCTGCTCTGTTTTTTGAATGTCTGTCATGTCCTCTTTTTGCCAAGGCTTTGTGCCAAGACTTGGCGGTACAGATCCGAATAGCTGGTGCCGTTCTACTTTAGGTGGAAATGAGCGCATATGGTACCTCCTATAAATCGTAATTATTACTATTTATTTTGCGATAACATATGGAATAAATCAAGTGTTAAAAATTTGACGTTTACGTTAAGGTTATAAAGGTGTATAATAAAACATGAATTGATGAGCAGGAGGCACTGGCGATGGAATGGATGAAAATTGATCAAGTGGCGAAAAGAAGCGGACTGACAAAACGGACGATTCGTTTCTATGAAGAGATTGGTTTATTATCAGCACCAAAGCGGACTGAGGGCGGTGTCAGACTTTACTCAGAGGACGATATGGAAGAGCTGGAGAAAGTGATGCAGGCAAAAGAGGTACTCGGCTTTTCTTTACAGGAGCTTCAATCGTTTATGGAAATCGGAAAGCAGCTAGAGCTGAATAAAGAAGGCTACTTGCTGTCGCTTGATCCGAAGGAACGATTAGAGAAGCTTTTAGATATTGATGCGCAGCTCAACATACAGCATCAATTGATTACAAAAAAGCTTGAAACGATTCAATCCTTTAAAAAGGATCTTGAAGCAATGAAAGAAAGAGCGGCTCATGCAATTGAGCAATTACAAAAATAAACACCTCTGCGTGTTTATTTTATTTTGTCAACATTTGAAGGAAAGGTTCTGATGGAATGAAGGAAGAAGAAGTGTTGAAACAGCGTACAAGTCTGCTTAGGCAGCCAAAAGCCGTTTGGGCTGTTGCCTTTGCGTGTGTGATTTCGTTTATGGGAATAGGACTCGTCGACCCGATCCTGCCAGCCATTGCATCGCAATTACACGCATCTCCAAGCCAGGTCTCTCTTTTATTTACAAGCTACTTACTTGTGACCGGCTTTGTGATGTTCTTTACCGGCTTTATTTCTAGTCGGATTGGTGCGAAATGGACGTTATTAGTTGGACTCATTTTTATTATTGTTTTTTCTGCTTTAGGTGGTACTTCTTCAACGATTAATGAATTAATTGGCTTTAGAGGCGGATGGGGCATTGGGAATGCTTTATTTATTTCAACTGCACTCTCTGTCATTGTTGGTGTATCAGTTGGAGGAAGTGCGAAGGCCATTATTTTATACGAGGCAGCACTAGGTCTTGGGATATCGGTTGGACCGCTGCTTGGCGGTGAGCTTGGCACAATTTCTTGGCGCGGGCCTTTCTTTGGCGTTGCCGTGTTAATGCTTATTGCTCTTTTAGCGATTACCTTTATGCTTCCACCTATGCAAAAGCCGCAGAAAAAAGTGAAATTATTTGAGGCTGTCGGGGCGTTAAAATATAAAGGACTTTTAACGATGGCATCTGCCGCTTTCTTATACAATTTCGGTTTCTTTGTGCTTTTAGCGTATTCGCCATTTGTGCTCCATCTTGATGAGCATGGACTTGGATATGTCTTTTTTGGATGGGGGCTATTCTTGGCTGTGACCTCTGTCTTCTCAGCGCCAGTCATTCATCGCAAACTGGGGACATTGACCTCGCTTGTCGTTCTGTTTGCTTCGTTTGCATTGATTTTACTTGGCATTGGGGTATTTACGTCACATGTTGTCGTAGTCATTTGCGGAATTGTCATTGCTGGGGGAATTCTCGGTATGATCAATACAGTGCTCACGACAGCTGTGATGGGGTCAGCACCGGTTGAACGTTCAATTGCTTCATCCTCTTACAGTGCTGTACGGTTTATTGGGGGTGCGATTGCTCCTTGGATTGCCGGAGTTCTCGCTGAATCCTATACAGCAAGTACACCTTATTATGTCGGGGCTGCTGTGGTTCTCTTAGGCATGATCATCCTCCTCCTTGGACGTAAGCATTTGGTGAATATCCAAGCAGGTCATTAATTAGAAAAGCCTTATATCTTTAGAAGATATAAGGCTTTTTTGTCGTTATAATACTTTTGTTGTCCAAGATTCGCAATTCCAAGTTTCGGTTGCCACATCTTGATAAAATTCAGGTTCGTGAGAAATCAATAAGACGCTGCCTTTATATTCTTTTAACGCGCGTTTTAGTTCTTCTTTTGCATCGACATCTAAGTGGTTTGTCGGCTCATCGAGAACAAGTAAGTTGGTTTCTTCGTTGATCAGCTTGCAAAGACGGACCTTTGCTTTTTCTCCTCCGCTTAAAACAGATACACGGCTTTCAATATGTTTTGTCGTTAATCCGCATTTTGCAAGAGCGGCTCTGACTTCATATTGCGTGTAAGAAGGGAAGGTGCTCCATACTTCTTCAATACAAGTATTGCTGTTTTGCTCTTTTACTTCTTGCTCAAAGTAGCCAATATGCAAGAATTCTCCACGTTCCACCTCACCAGAAATAGGTGTGATTTCTCCAAGAAGACTTCGGAGCAGCGTCGTTTTACCGATACCGTTAGCACCGTACAACGCAATTTTTTGTCCGCGTTCCATTTTTAAATTCAATGGGCGGGAGAGTGGTTCATCATAACCGATGACCAAATCTTTCGTTTCAAAAATCAGTTTCCCAGAAGTACGTGCCGGTTTAAAATGGAATTCAGGTTTTGGCTTTTCTGCTGCGAGTTCAATCATATCCATCTTATCCAGTTTCTTTTGGCGGGACATCGCCATATTTCTTGTGCTGACACGTGCTTTGTTTCTGGCGACAAAATCCTTTAGTTCAGCCACTTCCTGCTGCTGTCTTTTATAGGCTGCTTCGAGCTGCTGCTTTTTGACTTCGTACACTTGTTTAAATTGGTCGTAATCCCCAACATAGCGCGTGAGCTCTTGATTTTCAACATGATAAATCAAGTTGATGACACTGTTTAAAAACGGAATATCATGTGAAATGAGGATAAACGCATTTTCATATTCTTGTAAATAACGCTTCAGCCACTCAATATGCTGCTCATCCAAATAGTTGGTCGGCTCATCGAGAAGGAGAATTTCTGGCTTCTCTAACAGCAATTTCGCTAGCAGCACCTTCGTACGCTGACCGCCGCTGAGCTCCGTCACATCACGGTCCAGCCCGAGATCTGTTAAGCCAAGACCTCTTGCAATTTCCTCGACCTTAGAATCAATGATATAGAAATCATTGTTTGTCAGTGCATCCTGAATGACGCCCACTTCCTCTAACAGCTTTTCCAGCTCATCAGGATCGGCTTCACCCATTTTGCCATAAATGTCATTCATCGCGGCTTCCATTGAAAATAAATAATAAAATGCATCCTGAAGGACTTCACGGATCGTTCTTCCCTTTTCTAGCACGGTATGCTGATCAAGATAGCCGACACGGACATTTTTCGCCCATTCGACTTTTCCTGCATCTGGCTCCAGCTTGCCAGTAATAATATTCATAAACGTTGACTTTCCTTCACCGTTGGCGCCGATTAAGCCGACATGCTCGCCTTTTAATAAACGGAAGGACACTTCGTGGAAAATGGCTCTGTCGCCAAAGCCATGACTTAAATCTTTAACAGATAATATCATTTTTTACACCTCAAATAGATTCAAAACGGCTAGTGCCTCTCATGATTATATCGAACTGTCCGGCTCGATAAAAGCATCAAAAGAAAAATTGCGTTTCAAAGCTGATTTTGAGATACTAAAGGATAGATTGAATGAGGATAAAGGAGATCGACATGACGGAAAATTGGGCATTTTTGAAAGAAGCAAAGCCATTTATTCAAGAGAACTTTCAAGCGGCTGGATTCGAAAAACCAACAGCTATACAAGAAAAAACAGCAGAGTGGATTACGGAAAAGCGTGATGTGATCGCAGAATCGCCAACTGGAACGGGGAAGACACTTGCGTATGTTCTGCCGCTTTTAAATAAAATTGATGTCAATATTAAGCATCCGCAAGTCTTAATCTTGGCACCTTCAAGAGAGCTTGTGATGCAAATCTTTGATGTCGTGCAAGAGTTCAAACAAGGATCAGACATCAAAGCTGTTTCCTTGATTGGTGGAGCGAACATCAAGAAGCAGCAAGAAAAGCTAAAGAAACACCCGAACGTCGTTGTGGCGACACCTGGCCGAGTACAAGAATTAATCAAAATCAAGAAACTGAAAATGCATGAAGTCAAAACGATCGTATTAGACGAAGCAGATCAGCTTCTTGTGCCAGAGCATATGAAAACGATCCAAGCGATCATTAAGTCCACATTAAAAGAAAGACAAATCCTTTGTTTTTCTGCCACGTTGAAAGAAGAAACCGTTCAGCTGATCAAAGAAATGACATCTGAACCAGAAGTATTGAAAATTGCTAGAAGTGAGGAAGAAGCGCAGAAAGTGGGTCACTATTATCTGTTATGTGATCAGCGTGACAAAGTGAAACTACTGCAAAAGCTATCACGGCTTGAGGACATGCAGGCACTCGTTTTTGTGCGTGACATTACGAACTTAAGCATTTATGCAGAGAAATTAGCGTATCACCATGTCGACCTTGGTGTCCTTCATAGTGAAGCAAAAAAAGCTGAGCGTGCTGTGATTTTAAAATCATTTGAACAGCGTGAATTCCCGCTCCTCCTTGCAACAGATATTGCAGCAAGAGGAATCGATATTGATGATCTGCCATATGTCATTCATGCAGATATGCCAAATGAAGAGGGCTACATCCACCGTTCAGGCAGAACCGGACGTGCTGGAAAAGAAGGCGCAGTCATCAGTCTTGTCACACCTCAAGAGCAATCAATGCTGAAAAAAATGGCGAAAAAGCTAAATCTTTCGCTTGAAGAAATTGTGTATAAACAAGGCCAGCTACAGCTTGCGCCCAAGCAGGCATAAGAAAAGGACCCTCCATGTGGAAGGGTCCTTTTTGTTATGAAATTTTGACAAGCTGTTTTCCGACATTTTCTCCTTTGAATAGTCCAAGGAATGCATCAGGAATGTTATCAAAGCCTTCAATGATTGTTTCTTTATATGTGAGTTTGTCTTCTTTTACCCATTGTGCGAGATCCTTCGCTGCCTCTCCAAAACGATCTGAATAGTTGGCAACGATGAATCCCTGCATCAATGCGCTTGTTTTGATGAGTTTTGTTTGCACACGCGGTCCGATATCTTCGCTCGCACTAATATTATAAGAAGAAATGGCACCGCATACTGGAATGCGTGCAAAACGGTTCAAATGATTCATCACCGCATCTGAAATTTCGCCGCCTACGTTGTCAAAGTACACATCAACGCCGTTAGGACAGGCTTTTGCAATCGCATCATCTAAATCATTCGTTGTTTTATAATTAATCGTTTCATCAAAGCCTAATTCTTTTAAATAAGCGAGTTTATCATCAGATCCGGCAATTCCCACGACGTGTGCGCCTTTGATCTTAGCGATTTGTCCCACAACGGAACCAACGGCACCTGCGGCTCCAGAAATGACAACCGTCTCGCCTTCTTTTGGCTGGCCAATCGCAAGCAGGCCAAAGTAAGCGGTTTGCCCTGGCATCCCCAAGATGCCTAAATAATAGGACAATGGCGCAATGGACGGATCAATTTTAGTCAGAGATTCAGCTTTGGCAGTGGAATATTCTTGCCAGCCAAGGAAACCAAGGACAAAATCACCCTTTTCAAATTGTGGCGATTTCGACTCAACGACTTCTCCGACGACACCGCCCTGAATCACTTCATTTAGCTTGAACGGAGGTGTATAGGATTTTGTATCCTGCATTCGTCCTCTCATATAAGGATCTACAGAAACATATTTCGTTTGAATCAAGACCTCTCCATCTTGCGGCACAGGTATATCTACTGTTTCAAAATGAAAAACATCTTTTGTAGGTAATCCTTTTGGACGTTTAGCTAATTGAATTTGCTTTTGTTGACTCATGTCAAATCCTCCCTTTCACTTACAGCCTAGATTTACATTAACATGATGCTTCTTTTCGTTCAAAACATACGGTCTTTTCAAAACACACACAAAAAAGCAGCCGCCATCTCATCGAAGGGGACTACTTTTTCTGAAAAGATACAGAGAGGAGCGGCGGGAGACAGCCAAACAGCTGATACACATCCGCATCACGTTCTTTTAACAAAAATTCATTTGCATTTTGCATGGAGGCTTTCATCATATCGCGCGTCACAAAAGGAAAAAGGATATTCAAATATGAGGACAACAGGTCTTGTGGATCTTGATCAATTGACTCGATATCTCCAATGTTAATAATGATGGAAAAGAGATAATCAATGGAGATGCGAAAGTGCTGTTCGGCAAACAATGTAAGCGGCTTTGTATTCGCTTCTTCAGGATTCCACTTTTGAAAAAGCTGTTTCACCAAATCACTGACAACCCAAGCATTAAACTGCTGCTCCGCTGAAAAGTAATACATCAGCTCTCCCTCATTTCTAGCCTCCAGTATAAGAATTGTACAACAAATCCACAGGAATGAACACGATATTTCAGAAAATTTAGTCATTTTAACAGGCTTTTTGTCAAAAATAAGTCGATAGGCATGGTATGTTCATTAAGCAAATTGGATGTGCTCTTGTAAGGTTTAATGTCAAAAGTGACGGGTAAAAGATTCGTAAGACGTTAAAGGAGGAATATAAAATGAAACCTGTTGTAAGAGAGTATTCAAATGATGAAACACTTCAAAGAGATGTAGAGCAATTAAAATCAATCGGTGTTGCAAGAGAGGACATTTATGTTCTATCCCATGACGATGATCGAACAGAGCGTATTGCAAATAATGCAGATGCCAATACGATAGGCTCAAGAGAAGTTGGACTTAAACATGCGGTCGGGAACATCTTTAGTAAAAAGGGAGATGAGCTCCGCAATAAAATTCATGAAATTGGTTTCACCAAAGAAGAAGCTGAGACATTTGAAGAACATTTAGATGAAGGAAAAGTGCTTCTCTTTGTCACAGATCATGAAAAAGTGAAAAACTGGGCGTAAAAGCCAACTGAAAAAGCCTCTTACTTTTGTAAGGGGCTTTTTTTCATGCCTCCATGTCTGAAGGAGAGACATATATCTTTTTTACGATAAAAAACAAATACAGAAGTATGGAATAAATAGTAAACTCTCTAATTGAAAATGCCGCTATACCAAAGAAAAACATGGGGAATCAGAAAAAATAGTCGAAATATCACAAAAAATCATTCGGGAAATAATTATTGTATCTTTCTATTTTGATTTAAAATTAAATAAAAAACTTGTGTAATTTAGTAGATAAATTTCTTAGTTCTATTGGTTTAAATTGTATTTTTGTGTAGAAATGATTGTTTTAAGGTCAAAAAACCACGAAAAATACCTGTATTTTCAATTAGAAAATTCATTTTAATGTTTAGGAAATAATTTGTTGACAAAATAAACTAAAAACAATATATTTGGCTTATTCCAGTCATTATGGAATTAGTTGTTAAATTTCTGGCGGGTTTATTCGGAGCATACTTAGTGAAAGGGGATGGCAGAAACCAAGGCCTAAGCGCCTTTAAGTGTGTCTACTAAAACAAAGCAAAAAATCATGTACTTGAAGAAAAAATGATAGTCATTCTAAACAGTAGATTGGTTTTTCTACTATGAACACTTTGCAAGAGATAGTCAAAAGGCGTTAAGTCCTTATACAAAAGAGAAAGCGGTTTCAATAAAGAATGTGAGTTGATCGAACGGTGAAGGAGGTGAACTCATATGAAAAAAAGAGAGAACAAGCTGAGGCGAGGCGGCCTTCAAACGGCTGCATATGAGGAGGATGAATGCTGAAAAAGAAGAGTGAACATGTGGGATGCTGCTCTCCTTTTTCAGACAAACAGATTTTCCTAAAAAATCCATCTTTCATTTTAACATAAGGTTTTTGGCTTGAAAACCACCTTTGCCCGAAAAGGCGATTGTGAATTGAAGGAGGTTTCATGATGAAAAAGGCTTTGTACCATGAAGACAGTGGTTTGTATTTAGAAAAAATGCGCATGGCATTCCAAGAGCATTATGAGCAAAGAACAGATATGTGGTCCACTGATCCATCCTTAACAGACGCAGCAGTGATGTCATTAAAGGCATGGCGTTCAAGGGAAAAGAATGCACTTGCTTCTGTACTGGATATCGGGTGCGGCAACGGCCGTGCACTTGAACATTTAAGCGGGCTTTCCGCATATGTCGGTATCGATCTGTATGAGCATGAGGAGTGGGAAGGGTTACAGAAAAGAGAAACAGTTCCTGTCCACTTTGTTCATCAAGATTTTATGTCATGGTCCATGGATCAGGGACGCGGGATGCAGTTTGATTTGATTTTAGATCATGGCTGCTTTCATCATCAACATCCTGATGATCATGAACGTTATTTAAAACAGGTCTCTTCTTTACTTCATGAAGGCGGTGTCTTTTCACTTGTTGTCTGGGGAGAAGAGTGGAAAACAGGATTAATCGGAGAAGATGGCCGTTTTCATTTTTCGTTTTCAGATTCTCAGCTTGGCGAAAAAATTTGTACATCAGGTCTTGAGCTTGTATCCATATCACCATTACAAGCGAAGGCCGGAATAAGCCAGCATCATGTCATTGCCGTCAAAATCTAGTACAAAGGTGAGTGATTCAAAGCTAGCAGAGGTGTTCATGTTAAGAAAGAGCGCCTGCCAATCAAGGGTGTTTGCTGCTCTGACAAAAAAAGCATATGAACCAAGATTTCTGCTCCTTTGTACTGGAAATGGACAAGGTCTAAAGCGATGAGAGACACTGCACATTCATTTCCTTCTGCGGGAGCACACAGGCAGAGGGAGTGCGTACACATATTCATCACTCCATCACTGCGCTATGGGTGCAGTGATGAATAGGGGGGAGACAAATGAACAAGTTTGTAGATGAATTACAATCAATGATTCATCATTTTACCTTTCAAGAAAAACACTATTTGCTCGTGGGGCCTGTGAATTTGCCAATTTCCATTCAACATGAAGAAGTGCCATTTAAGTGGTATGCCTTCGCACCTGTTGAACGGGATACAAAACCAACGATCGAATCGATTGTCCAAATGAGTACCGCGCAGCAAACCTTTTCCTCTTGTCTCTTATTTGGCGACTTTGAAAATGAACGGCCGCCGCTTGTGCGAATCCATAGTGTCTGCCAAACAGGTGATGTGTTTGGGTCACTGAAATGTGATTGTGGTCCACAGCTTGCATTATCACTGAAGAAAATCACCGATTACGGAAAAGGTATGCTGGTGTATATGGCCAATCAAGAAGGGCGGTCTATTGGGCTGATGGCAAAAGCATTGACGTATAAATTACAGGAAATGCAGCTGGATACTTTTGAAGCCAACCGTCTGATTGGCTGCGGGGATGATGATCGGCATTACGAGGAAGCAGCAGCAGTTTTGCACTATTTAAACAAAGGGAAACCTTTGCATTTACTAACGAACAATCCAGATAAAGTCGATTCTATTGCAGCTTATGGTCTTCCTGTTTTGCGGTTTGATCATACGGTCGAAGCCTCTCTCTACAATGAAGCCTATTTAAAGGCAAAAGCAGCCTCAGGGCATATGGTCGATGAGAAGAAATTAATTAATCAATAGACGAGTTTATTGAAAGAAGGCGGGAGAAAAGCGTGAAACCTGATATCAATTGGATTCAAATTCCAAGCGGCTATGCAACGATTGGAAGTAATGAAGAAGATATGAAAAAGGCATCAGAATACTGGAAGGACAAGCTGCTCAATCCAACCTACGGCCGTGAGAAAAAATTTCAAAAATGGCTGTACAAAGAATTTCCATCCTATCAGTCGTATATCAACGAATTTTTTATCTCAGATACGGTCGTCAGCAATGAACTGTATCAAAGCTATTGTGATGAAACAGGCCAGACATACCCGGAGAGTTTAACGAATGAAGAGCTTGGCGGGGGAAAAGATCATCCAGCTTGGGGCATGGACATTGAGGAAGCCTTCTCGTTCTGTCAGTGGCTGAGCGGGAAACTGGGGATGGATGTGTCGATTCCTACGGAAGAAGAATGGGAGTATGCTGCCCGGGGAAACACGAGAAATCAATATCCATGGGGAGATGAGTTTGATCCTTCTTACTGCAATACGCACGAATCAAATATTGAAAAAACGACGCCTGTCCGTCATTACGAAAAGGGCAGATCCTTATTTGGTCTTTATGATATGGGGGGCAACGTCGAGGAATGGGTCAACACCAAATATCATGTATATGAAGGCGGCATCGAGGTCGTCGATGATTTAACGGAAACACTCGGAAGTGACTACTACATTTTAAAAGGCGGCTCCTTCGCAAGAGGTGGAGATTTATGCAGAGTCGCAAGAAGACACGGGAAGCACCCAGATCCCGTTTTTCGATTTACTGGTTTTCGTTTAGTGACTCGTCAAAAACAACATATAAAGGTGGGAGTGTAAAACCATGCATAGAGGACCAATTACATCTGTTTTATCAACTCAGCACGACCAAATTGTTTACACTGGCGGCTATGACCGTTGTATTTATCAGTGGAACCGGGAGACAGGAGAAGGAACGTTCATTGGCAGTCACGAGCATATCATTAACTCAATATCTCTTTCTGAAAACGGAAAGTATTTAGCGAGTGCATCGTCAGACTATACCATTCAATTATATGATACAGGCACAAATACACGAATCCGCACGTTGTTTGGTCATGCGGATGATGTAGAAGCCGTCGCTTTTGCGAAGCAGGATACTTTGCTTGTATCCGTATCCAGAGATAGAAGATGCTTAGTGTGGGATATCGAAACGGGTGCTATTTTAAGAGAATTCCATGGTCATAGCAAAGATGTATTAGCTGTATGGATACATGGTGATAAAGCTTACACAACAGGTGATGATGGATACGTCCTTGTATGGCTGTATGAGACCGGAGAAATTGTAGGAGAAATCGGCCCGTTTGATTATGAACTGGATACGATCAGCGGCAGCAATCAAAAAGAAGTATTCGCACTTGGCAGAGATGATGGCACCGTTATTATTTACGATGCGGCGACTTTACAGGAGAAGAAAATCATCAAAGCCCATTTACAGGGTGTCAAGCGCGTGAATTTTTCTCCAAGCGGCAATTACTTGCTGACAGCAGGCTACGACCATTTAATTAAGCTGTGGAATTATGAAACCGGTGATTTAGTCGATACGCTGCTGCCTCATAAATATCAGTGGGAGCGCTCGCTTGTCTGGACAGAGGATGAGAAGTCAATACTAGGAGCCAGCTTTGGAAAAACATATTGTGAATGGTCGATTGAAAAGGGCAAAGTCATATCAGATGAGATCGAAATGGCGACACCATCTATCAATGACATTGCGCTGACTGATGCAGGTGATATTATTACCGCATCAGATGATGGAAAATTCAGAAAAAATGGAATGGAAATTGCTAAATCAACGGGCGTTTTAACGAATGGAGTAGCTGTTGCACGGGATGGAAGCTATTATGCGTGGGGAGACCATGCAAGTCAGGTGCATATTGTTCATGAATCATTACAGCAAATGGTTTCGTTTGATCTCAACACAGGTCCGGTCAACAGCGTGTATTTCCACGAGGAGGATCGTCAATTTTATATTGGAACTTACGGCGGTTATGTCCATGTCATTTCAACAGAACACTTAAAGGAAATCGGCCGTTCCAAAGCACACGATTGTGCGGTCAAAGCATTAAAGGTAGAAGGAGATCATATCATCACAGCAGCGGTTGAAGGAACCATCTGTCTTTTAGATAAAAAGAGTTTATCCTTAAAAGCGGAATACATCGGTGCGACAGAGCTGTTAAATGATGTCTTTATTGATAGTAAACGAGATCGTATCGCCATTGTCAGCCGTGACAAGAATGTGAGATTGTTTGATTTGCATACTGGAAGAATTTTAGACCAGCATAACGAACACCAGTATTCGATTAAATCGGTCACAGTCACAGACTCTGGCTATATTGTAAGCGGCGATTATTGGGGCTATATCGTAGTGTGGAATCCAGAGCTGGATGTCAACACCGGCCCAATTAGAATTGCCAAAAATGGGATTAGTGCCATCAGACAATTAGGCAATGATGTATACGCAAGCTCATACGACGGCGGGATTTATCACGTTCGAGAAGATGGGACGCATACCGAAGTACTACGCTTATTCGAACAATTTCCGAAAGAAGTAATCTCTCATTAAGAAAAAGAATGTAAGCGGGGGATTCTCATGATAAGTGTTTGCAAGGAACATATGAAAAAAGGTCTGTCTGTACTCAATTGTCCGCATGTGCTCCTCATTAATAAATATGAATGTCGCAAATGCTGTTTTTGTAAACAACGAGCATCTTATAAACTTTTTTATTCCTTGCCTTACTATGATCGATCTGAAAAGAAACGGATGGAAAAAATATAGCACATGAGAATAGAACTCCTTCATTCCCTGAAGGAGTTCTTTCCCTTGAAAGAGAGGAAAGGAGACTTACATGAAAGACGATGTTTTTTATATGAAGCTAGCGATTGCCAACGCAAAGGCCATGAAAGGACAAACCTCACCAAATCCGCTTGTCGGGGCAGTGGTAGTCAAAAAAGGTGAGATCGTTGGAATTGGTGCTCACATGAAGGCGGGCGAACCGCATGCTGAAATTCATGCGCTGCAAATGGCAGGAGATAAGGCGAAGGGAGCTCATATGTATGTGACGCTCGAACCTTGTTCGCATCATGGAAAAACAGGGCCTTGCTCAGAAGCCATAATAAAGAGCGGGGTGAAACGTGTGGTCATTGCCACTGGGGACCCAAATCCGCTTGTAGCAGGTAAAGGGGTCACGATGTTGAAACAAGCAGGGATAGAAGTAGAAGAAGGGATATGTAAACGGGAAGCGGACAGCTTAAATCTTCCTTTTGTTCATTCCATACAATCAGATCTTCCATATGTCATATTAAAAACAGCCATTTCGTTAGACGGGAAAATTGCTACAGCTCACCAAGAAAGCAAATGGATTACGGGAACAGAAGCGAGGAATGAAGTGCAGCAATTACGTCAAGAAGCAGATGCTGTGATAACAGGCGTCGAAACCATTATTCAAGATGATGCAGGTCTTATTGTAAAAGATTCATTCGTGACACAGCCCATTCGTGTCATTTTAGATTCCACCTTAAGGATTCCGCTTCATGCGAAATGTTTAAACGATCATATGGCAGAAACCATTATTTGTACCTCAAACAAGTACGATCAAAAAAAATACCATCAACTGGTGCAAAAAGGACATCAGGTCTTTATCACAAGCGGAGAAAATCGGACAGACATCCATGATGTGTTACGCATGCTGAAGAAGCGTTCTGTCATGTCGGTACTTGTGGAGGCGGGGGGCAGTGTGAGCGCGTCCTTTTTAGAAGCATCACTTGTGAACGAAGTCATTATTTATATGGCACCATTATTAATTGGAGGGAAAGATGCACCTACTTTCTTTGAAGGAGAAGGTACGAAAACATTAAAAGAAGCCATCCGTCCAAAAGATATGGATTATAGTATGGTAGGAAAAGATTTAAAAATGACGATGAGACTTTAATGAAAGAAAGACCTTGTATATGAAGTGCAAGGTCTTTTGATTAATAAAAAAATAAAAGTGTACATACACCTTTCTAAATCATGATGAATACGATGGATGGGGGTGATTCTATGAGAAGATGTAGACAATGCGGAAAGACATATCCAACTCATTCGACAGACCACTACCAAAAAGGAAGCTGGTATGATGCGTATAAGGATGATGGCTGGGAATGTGATAGTTGTAAGAAAGGAAGATCAGGGAAGCCAGGAAAATCAGTGAAAAATCCTTGCTGCGGAAAAGATCCTTGTGTTTGTGTGATTCAAGGTCCGCCAGGCGGGAGAGGAAGAAGAGGCCCAGCAGGTCCAGCGGGTGCAGTGGGTCCAGCGGGTCCGGCAGGTCCAGCAGGTCCAATCGGTCCAACAGGCGTAGGTTTAACAGGCATTCTGGCATTTGATCCAGCAGTAGCATCAGCCTACCCAGTAGGGCAAGTGGTGACATACGATGGCAGTACGTATGTGGTCAATTCAGCACCGCCATTAGGGACGCCTGATACATCACCGGACTATACGCTTTTAGCTGCTGCAGGAGCAACAGGTACAGGACCAACAGGTGTTACGGGAGATCCCGGTCCGACTGGGGCAACCGGCGCTACCGGTGTAGGTCTAACTGGAGTTGTTCCGTTTGATGCGGCAGCGGCACCAGGGTATCCAGTAGGTCAAGTGGTGACATATGAAGGCGAGACGTATCTTGTAAACACAGCATCGCCAACGGGTACACCCGATACTTCCCCAGATTATACGCTTTTAGCTGCTGCAGGAGCGACGGGGGAAATTGGTCCAACCGGCGCCACCGGCACAGGAGCAACCGGTGCAACAGGTGAAACGGGAGCGACCGGCGTCACAGGAGCGACGGGGGAAATTGGTCCAACCGGCGCCACTGGCACAGGAGCAACCGGTGCAACAGGTGAAACAGGAGCGACCGGCGCCACAGGACCAACAGGTGCAACTGGGGTAACTGGTGAAACAGGGGCAACAGGAGTGACCGGAGCGACTGGAGTCGGTTTATCCGGAGTCGCAGCGTTTGATCCAGCAGTTGCGCCAACTTATCCAGTAGGTCAAGTGGTGACATATGAAGGAGGAACCTACCTTGTTAACACGGCGCCACCAACAGGCACACCAGATACGTCACCAGATTATACGTTATTGGCCGCTGCAGGAGCGACTGGCGTTACAGGAGCAACCGGTACAGGAGTCACGGGTTCCACCGGCGCAACAGGAGTGACAGGACCAACGGGAGAGGTTGGTCCAACCGGAGTCACTGGCGTCACAGGAGCAACAGGAGAAATTGGTCCAACCGGTGCCACTGGTGTTACGGGAGCGACGGGGGAAATTGGTCCAACGGGAGCTACTGGTACGGGAGCCACCGGTGAAACAGGTGCAACAGGGGTCACAGGAGCGACAGGAGAAACTGGTGCCACCGGCGTCACAGGACCAACAGGTGCAACAGGGGTAACTGGTGAAACCGGGGCAACAGGAGTGACTGGAGCGACTGGAGTCGGTTTATCCGGAGTCGCAGCGTTTGATCCAGCAGTAGCGCCAACCTATCCAGTAGGTCAAGTGGTGACATATGAAGGCGGAACATATCTGGTCAATACAGCACCGCCAACAGGCACACCGGATACTTCTCCAGACTATACGTTATTAGCAGCCGCAGGTGTTACCGGAGCCACCGGCGTCACAGGAGCAACTGGGGTAACCGGTGATACTGGAGTCACAGGAGTAACCGGAGCGACAGGAGCAACTGGTGTAACGGGTGATACAGGAGCAACGGGAGTCACGGGTACAGGAGTGACCGGAGCCACAGGAGATACAGGAGCGACCGGCGTCACAGGTGTTACTGGAGCCACCGGAGCAACAGGAGCAACAGGAGCAACGGGAGAAACTGGAGAAACTGGAGCCACCGGAGTAACCGGTGTAGGATTAACTGGCATCCTGGCGTTTGACCCAGCTACAGCCCCAACCTATCCAGTAGGTCAAGTGGTGACATATGAAGGTGGAACCTATGTTGTGAATACAACACCACCAACAGGTACACCAGATACGTCACCAGACTATACGTTATTGGCCGCCGCAGGTATTACCGGAGCAACAGGAGTAACCGGGGCAACTGGGGTAACAGGTGATACAGGAGCAACGGGAGCAACAGGAGTAACCGGAGCAACTGGGGTAACGGGTGATACAGGAGCAACGGGAGTCACGGGTACAGGAGCGACCGGAGCGACCGGCGTCACAGGAGTAACAGGAGCGACCGGAGCCACTGGCGCCACGGGTTTAACAGGTGCAACTGGGGTAACCGGAGCAACGGGAGTAACCGGAGCCACTGGTGTTACGGGTGATACAGGAGCAACGGGAGTCACGGGTACAGGAGCGACCGGAGCGACCGGCGTCACAGGAGTAACCGGAGCGACCGGAGCCACTGGCCCCACGGGTTTAACAGGTGCAACTGGGGTAACCGGAGCAACAGGAGCAACGGGAGTAACCGGAGCCACTGGTGTTACGGGTGATACAGGAGCAACGGGAGTCACGGGTACAGGAGCGACCGGAGCCACCGGCGTCACAGGAGTAACCGGAGCGACCGGAGCCACTGGCGCCACGGGTTTAACAGGTGCAACGGGGTAACCG
>NZ_LKCP01000081.1:0-22864 GCF_001518755.1 Bacillus sp. AM 13(2015)
AGGAATGAAACGAAAACCAGACAGGTATACTCGTGGATCAGAGACCGAATTATGCAAGGCAGTTACAGGGCTGGAACCTCCCTTCCCTCCACCCGGGAGCTTGCTAAAGAACTTGGGGTCTCACGCGCCCTTATTGTGGAAGTATATGAGCAGTTAACAGCTGAAGGATTTTTGGAAGGTAAACAAGGCTCGGGAACCTTTGTAAGAGATATAGGTGCAAGCAGATCGCTGCATGTACAATCTGAAGAGATGATTGACAGGCATGAGAATGTTTCCTCAGCTTGCGAGAATCATGTATCCTATATTGATTTTCGTCCTAGCTTTCCTGCTCTCGAGCATGCTCCTCTTCAGAAATGGAAAAGAGCTGCACTGGATGTGTATCATGATCTTCCACCTTCTATGCTTGGATACGAAGAGGATATGGCTGGCAATATTGAGCTTCGACAAGCAATTTGTGAGCATCTTCTCCATATTAAAGGTTTTCATTGTCAGCCATCGCAAATTATTATTACGGCTGGCGCAACTCAGGCTTTTTCGATACTCAGCAAGCTTTTATTAATGCCTGGTGAAACGATTGCTATGGAAGATCCGACGGCAACATTTATTCATCATCTTTTTGCTGAAACGAACTCTCGGATTATACCTGTGCCTGTCGATGCCGATGGTTTATGTGTAGAGCAGCTGCCAACCGATGTAAAGCCTAAATGCATCTTTGTAACACCTTCTCATCAGTTTCCGTTTGGGAGTATTCTGTCGATCAGCAGGCGCCTCCAATTACTTGACTACGCTCGCAGCACAGGCGCCTACATTATAGAGGATGATTATGACAGCGAGTTCCGTTATGGAGGAATGCCTGTTCATGCCTTGCGAGAGCTTGATGCAGAGCGGGTAATCTACGTAGGAACGTTTAGTAAAAACATGTTCCCTGCCCTAAGGCTTGGTTATATTGTGGCCCCGCAAGAGTTGGTGGAATCAATCGTGCAGCTTAAACGTACGACCGATATGCAGTGTCCTGCCCTATCACAATTAACTTTGGCACGATTTATGAATGAAGGCCATCTGAAACGACATATTCTGCGAATGAAACGAATTTATCATAAAAGAAGAACTCATATGATTCATGCGTTGATGGATACGTTCGGGGAAAAGGTTCAAATATCGGGCGATGCTGCGGGTTTGCATCTGATTGCAACTTGGCCAGGAAGAAACGCTAATCTTTTGACTGCAATGGAGCTTGAGAAGCATCGTATCAAGATCTACCCGGCTGAGCGGTATACCATTCGAAAAGATCAGTATAATGAGAGTCTGATTATGGGATTTGGCAATGTGAACGAGACACAGATTTCCGAGGGTGTTCAAGTTCTTTCGCAATTTATATAAACTGTAAAAAAAGGAAGGACATTTTGTCCTTCCTTTCTTGTAATCTGCTTGAGGTCATGTTTTGACTCATTAATATATGGCTCATTCGGATAAATCATCAATAAATGGTATGCACTATAACGATCTTCTAATCCTTTTAGATGCTGACGATCATGACTCCAAGAAGAATAATAGCAATTCCAGCCCATTGACTCTTTATTAGCTTTTCTTTTAAAATCAAACCGGCCATTAGTATAGTAACGACACTATATAATGAAGTAAGTGCAGTTGTGCTCGTTGTGTAATCAACGGCTTGCCCCATATTAAACGAGAGTAGTGCTCCTGTATCCAGCAGAGCGGCTACTACCAGAACCATACCGATAGACAGGCTTATGCGCGGAAGTTGAATTCTCTTTACACGTAGAAGTACAAACGCACAAAAAAATTGTATGATTCGTGTGATCAGTACAGGAAGAATCACACCAAGATGAGGTGTAATGTATCCGATTGCCCAAAAATAAAAACCGATGCATATCGAGGCGATAATGGCTTCTGGTATGCCTGACAACGTCACTTGTTGTCCAGCCTTATTGCTTGATCTCGTTACCGTAAACACTCCAATAATCAGCAGGATGACTCCGATAATTGAATTGAAAGGCAATCGTTCACCACCTACAAAAGCGAGAATTGCAGTGACAACAGCGAATCCTGAGCCGATAGGAGATACGATTGACAAAGTCCCCTTTTCAAATGCTCGATATAACAATAAAGTACCTATAAAGTTGATGACACTGATACCAGCTATTCCAAGCCATGCCATGATTGAGATCGAGCTTTTATCAATGTGTGGTGATTGTGTAAGTATGAACACTCCCAGCAAAAGTGAGGCAATAAACTGAATCCCTAACAAGGCAGGTAACGTTTGAACCTTCCTGGTGGCCTGCGTAATCATAAAATCCGATAAACCAAAACAAAATGCTGCAATCAGGCCAAATAACATATGTTTTTCCTCCAAATTTCCTCTGTCAATAACCGAGTTATTTATTATTTATGGCATCATCGAATTCCGGATGCAGACGTTTTTTCCGGATCGAAGTTTTCTTTTCCAAATTCTTGTATAACAATATAAAGCTAAACATAAACACACTTGCAAAAAATGTGGCATAGGGTAGACTCCAAATTTTTTCTTCAGGAAATACAAAGGTTAGCAATGGTATAGCGAACAAAGCAGGAATTCTGACAAGAAAAAGTCGAGATATCATGATTGCTATAATCATATCTATCAATGCAGCTAACACATGCGATTCAACCTGCATGAAAATCAGAACACCCAATGCTGCTGATACCGTTAGAGAAAACCCTTGTTTTAACGCAATTTGCCCTGAGTAGACTGGTTTTTGTAGCGATTCAAATACCACAACAAAAACTGGTGGAATCACTGCTATCTGCTCATAACCCAATACCCAGCAAATACTGAGCCAGCACAGTGAAATCACCAGAAATATGCCCATGTATTTGTATTGGATTATCGACCATTTCATGAGATTTTTGTTAAACTGAAATACGACAACTCCGGCCATTAAGATCAGCATGAATAAAAAGACAATGAATACAAATGACCAACCCTCTGTATGAGTGGCAAGTGGTAATAAACCGGTAGCGATGGCTGGTGCAAGATTCGAGCATATTAATCTCATAAAGAGCATGACTATCATTAGAGTAAGCATTACCTTTATTGGATAAAGAATTTCGAACTGATACATGATGATTCCAATCGCAGCTGTTGAGGTAGGTGCAATTAAAACGATGGATGGGCGTCTTATCCATCCTGGCTCTCTATATACCCACATGGCTATGGCCATCGCTGCAGCTTCTGGTAAAATAATCTCGGAATGTTGTAACAGGACGGATAAGCCAACCATTGAAAGAATGAATGATATCGCAATTACGTAAGATGATTTATCGATTTTTTCAGTGAAGTGATTTCTTGCATACATATGCTCCCCTTTCATTTCATCTTAATGGAATTATGTTATTGGAAAATCATAGCTATGATTTTTATACAAGCATGCTGTTAGATTTATGCTAGCATGAGTCATTTGGATTTTTTAAGTACCAGTATAGATGTTTTTTTGCATACCAATTTTGAAGATTGTAAAGTTAGCAGCCTGAATATTCTGCTTATGCCTGAATTGACTAATCGGAAATTTCCATATCAAAAGGGATTGTACATTTAGGCAAAAAAAAGAGCACCTCTTTTGAGATACCCGTAGAACGATAATGCAACTGATTTATGTTAATGAGTTGCCATATGAAAACATATCCTCTTCCTATATAAATCCCAATACCTCATTTTGTTCATGCGCTAGTTCCATTCCTTCTGCTAGATAGAGAGCGTTCATTTTATCTAGGTCATCATCTAGCCAATGGCGGATCAGTTGACGCAATCTCGCAGCAACGGTCTGACAAATCTTTGGTGATAAGTAACTATCAGAATCGGATAGTTCCAGTAATGGGATGATGTCATCCTGGTAGTTTTTAAAGGATATTTCCCCGCCAAACCCCTCCATATCATCTAAATTCATACCAATACAAGCTGCTAACTTTCTACTAAAATCATGGAAGTCACTGTATGACCAATGTGCTTCGCAATGTGTAAAATCCAATCCCATGAAGCATTCCTCCGCTTTCAAGTTGTATTCTACGGGTTATTTTGACTTAATCCCTGCCCCGCAAAGAGGTATGACGATGGTTTCTTTTGATTCCTTTTTATATTTCAAATAGCCGGCAAAATTGACTGCAGAGGTCACTTCCACATAGAATCCTTTCTCACTTAGTTTAGAGCGTGCATTCAATATCTCATTTTCTTCAATATCTATAAATGTACCATTGGTATCTTGTACAGCTTCTAGAATTTGTTTGGAGCGCGCCGGGGCAGCGATGGCTATCCCTTCTGCTAAGGTCCCTGTATTCGTAACAAGCGATGCTGATTCCTCCCCGTTTTGATAAGCTTTCACAAGAGGTGCACAGTTTTTCGCTTGTATGGCAATGATTTTCGGTGTTTTATGAATCAAACCATTTTCAAATAACTCTTTAAAGCCATAATATGCTCCTAGAAGGAGAGTGCCGTTTCCAACCGGAATGATTACAGCATCTGGTGCTCCTTTTATTTGTTCATAGATTTCATATGCGTATGTTTTTGTTCCCTCAAAAAAATAAGGATGATACACATGGCTTGCATAAAAAACGTTTTCGTCGTCTACTGCTTTTTGGGCTGCAGCGGCAATGTCCTCGCGTGTACCACGAATTTCTTTAATCGTTGCTCCATGGGCTTTTATTTGAGCGACCTTTTTAGGTGAAGTTTCATCGCTTAAATAGATGTCACATGCAATCTCGCAACGAGCTGCATAAGCGGCAATCGCTGTTCCTGCATTCCCGCTGCTATCCGCAATGACTTTTGATACCCCTAATTCCTTTGCCTTTGTTATTAAAACAGCAGCTCCTCGATCTTTAAAGGAGAGTGTAGGCATCATATAGTCAACTTTTACATAAGTATTTGGCTCATTCGGATCTAAAAGGATTAACGGAGTTTGACCTTCACCCATTGTTACAGATTCCCAAGTCTTAGAACCCTTTGAAAATGGCATGGTTTCAACATAACGCCATAATGAGTTTGGATAGTGATCCCAAGCCGCTATATCTATTTTAGGGGTATCTTTCACTAGGTTTAATACGCCGTTACAATCACATTTCCATAGAGTTGGTGTCATCTCATACTTTTTCCCGCAATGGTTACAAATCAATTGATTCATCGATCATCATCCCCTTCGAATAATTTTTTATACAAAATATACTTTTTTATATATCATAGGCAAAAAAATATTCTAAATATAAGAAATAGCATCAATTTCAATTTTGAAACCAAAATGTAATTCATTCGTTGGTACAACAGTACGTGCTGGTTGATGTTCACCGAAAAATTCAGTGTAAACCGCATCTACTTTGTCCCATAGTTCAATATCAGAAATGTATAATGTCATACGCAAAATCTTTTCTTTTTTACTTCCAGCCGCTTCTACAATCATCTCGACATTTTTAAGCGCTTGTAATGTCTCTTCTTCAATGGGGCCGAATTCTTTTTCTCTCGTTTCAGGATTGATGGCAAATTGTCCTGAAACATAGACCGTGTTTTGATGAATGGTTGCGAATGCATAGTGTCCGTTGGCTTTTAGATTCCCTACCTCAAGGATGCTTTTCATTTCTTTTCTCCTTCATTCGCTTTATGTTTGATCTCATCCAAATAGCTATAGACGGTGACTTTAGAAATACCTAACATAGATGCGACCTTCTCAACAGATCCTTTCATTAAAAAAATACCCTTTTCATCCATGAACCTTATTAATTCAATTTTTTCATGGCGTTTCATGACTGGGTGAACACTATTTTGAATGATCTGTTGAATCAATTGATCTACGATTTCTTCCACATTTTCAAGATCATCATTTGTTGTTGTTGTTTCATTCTCTTGAACTTCAACTTTTGTAGAAAGAAAAGTATCCATAAATTGCTGCATTTGATTCAATGCTTCAACATCAAAATTGATACAGAATGCACCAATCACCTTTTGCTCGGAATCACGAATTAATGAAGTCGAAGAACGAATGGTACGGTTGTCTTCGGTTTTAAATGTATACCCAGCGAGATAATCTTCTTTAAAATCTTCTGATTGTAAAACAGTCTTTACCAGATGATCAAATGATTGACCGATTTTTCTTCCCGTGACATGATGATTGACTGTAAACATGACTGATGCTTGAGGGTTCGTTAAATCATGAATCACGACTTCACAATTTGGTCCAAACATTTTTGCAGTAGATTTTGCTAAAGGAATATAGCTCTGTAATAAATTCTTTATATGTTCCATGCCTAAGCACCTCATTTGTTTATTCCACTAGATTATATAATTTTTTATATGAAAAAACAATATATAGATTTTTTTATACGTTTTGAAAAAGTGGAGAAAATATAAAAAAGCAGCCATTGACTGCTTTTTTTGCTCCTTTCTAATTGATTTTTTGCTGGATTCCAGACAAAATGACGTCAATTCCCCACCTGAACCGTTCTAGTGATACGGTATCACCTGCAAACATTTCTTCTTTCAGGCTATTGATGAAAGGAAACCGCGTTTTGTCTGCATCATGAAATGTTTTTTTTGTATCTGAAATTTGCGAAGAGCCTTGTTTCTTCCAAGAGACCTTTTCGTATGCTACGGAAGATACATATAACAGTAACAGGTCTACTCCCCATGCAGCGGATGTAGATTTGATTCCGCCTTCATGCAGTGCAGCGAGAAGATGTTCGGTCAACTGTAAAAAGTTCGTTCCTTGCGGGATGGTGGAAAGAGAAATTTCAGCAAGACCAGGCTTTTCGTATAGCAGCAGGAAATAAGTATGCAATATGTCAAATAACTGTTCTTTCCATGTGCCACCCGCTGAATTTGGATAGACCATTTGGCCGAGACCATAGTCCAATACGTAAGCACTTAGTTCTTGAAAATTGTTCACGTAGACATACAAGGATGCAGGTCCTGTATCTAATGCTTTAGCCACTTTACGCATACTCATGCCCTCTAACCCTTGCTCCTTAAGAAGGTCAAAGGCAGTTTTCACAATGAGTTCACGGCTTAAAGGCTCTTTAGCCGGCTGAGACCGACGACTGATAATACGACGATTTGAATTGTTCATACTCTCTTTATAACATGTCAAAGTCAAATAGTAAATTGAGCATCAATCTCCGTTTTCTTGAAAAGAATTCATCATATCTGCAAGCTTGACCGCAGCATTTTTTGAAAAACACAGTTTTAAACTTTTTTCTGATTCATGAGCTTTCTCCGATGAATATTCGTACATCATGTCTTCGTATTCTTCTATAGCCTTTTCGATATGATGAGGATTTCGGACAATCGCAAGTGCGAGTTCCATTGCATCAAACATCGCCATGTTTACGCCCTCCCCTGCGAATGGCGACATGACATGAGCTGCATCACCGATAAGCGTTACTCCTTTATGGCGATTCCATTTAAAACCGACAGGAAGCGTATAAATCCGTCTTGGAATGATGGCATCTTCTGCATAACGAATATAATTTTTCAGCTGATCGTCCCAATCACTAAATAACTCTAATAATTGTTCTTTTGCTTCTTTCGCTTGATGAAAAGGAATACCACAAGCCTCAATCCAGTTACGTTCAACCATAAGGCTTGCATACACTTTTATTCGTCCATCCCCGTTTAACTGACCAATCAGTCCTTTATGGTCTGCTAAAGCAAACATCTTCCCGCGTTTATTAAATGCAGCTAAATCAGGGTGATTCACCTCTACGTTGAGGATATTCAGTTCCAGCATCGTGAGTCCGGCGTATTCAATATCAATATCTGTTAACAGAGGACGCACACGAGAAAAAGCACCATCTGCTCCAATTAAAAGATCAACTGTCTCGACAACTCCGTTTTCAAAATGAAGCTCCGTCATGCCGTTTTCTAGTGAAACGCAACTTTCTAGTTTATATCCATATTTGATGTTTTCAGCATCAATTTGATCTAACAGCAGTTCGCACAAAACACCACGGTCAATTTCTGGGCGGGTCCCTTTTTGATCTGGTTCCGTTTCTTCATCTAAATAAATTTTTCCTGACTTATCAAGTAAGCGGAAATCTTCTCCTTCATAGCGGGCGTTCTTTTGAAATTCCTCATAAATTCCCGCTTCTTTTAAAGCTTTTTGGCCTGTTTCTTCGTGAATATCCAGTGAGCCCCCTCTTTCAAGACTCTTGTCATGCACCTCTCGTTCATAGATGGTCGTTTGTATACCGTAATTTTGCAGTATTAAGGCGAGCGTTAGCCCCCCAGGTCCTCCTCCAATGATAGCGATTTGCTTTTGATCCTTAGATAATGCCGTCATCGTATGCATCTCCTCTTCTTTATGAAAATCGTTTAAAGCCACATCTCATTTATATTATAACGAACACCGTTCGTTAAGAACAGTGTTCGTTTAAAAAGTTTATTTTACAAGTGCTTTAATGAAAAGAAAGCAATCGCCCGTCACCATATGATACACTCCAAATATGATTTTTTTCGATTGTTTTCATTTTGAGTGTAAGAGGTGTTTCTATGAATAAATTACTAGCAATGTTGATATTAGGATTGAGCTTTAGTGGTGCCGCTCTCATTCTTTCTGTCCCTTTGTTATTCAAGTCCAAACTAGAACAATCTGAGCTCGTGTTTGCTGCTGGATCAGCGGGCGCTTTTGCAGTATTTGCTGTCTCATGCTTAGTTCTTCGAAAACAATTCAATCGCTAAAAAACCTAAACATCATCCACCATTAGAATAGTGGAGATTTGTTTAGGTTTTGTGACTTACCTTGATATGAACTTAAAGAATGTGGTACAAGCTGATCCCAATACTGAGAGCGAATAACACAAGTGCCGGGATTGCTTTTTTAAAGGGATCTTTGGCCAATACGATCAGAGTAAGTGCAGCTGCCAGCATCGTGCCTCCTAACAATAAGCCTGATAATATTGCGATTGTTGGCATCCATATGCCAATTAGCATTCCAGCTGCGCCTATGAGCTCAAAGGCTCCGGTTAAAACATTAAAAAAAGCAGGTAAACCAAATCGTTTGAACTCTTCTGCCATTTTCCCTGATATAATTTTCGATCCTGTTACAAAAAAGAAAGCGGCCAATATCATTTGAAGAATAAGTATGAAAATCGTGATCACATCTTTCTAAGTTATTTGACTGAAACACTCAAGTCCAAATGGACAAAATTTCAGCTGATACAATTTATATGTCATAGCATATATCGGACATAAATAGTTCAGATTAGACATCTCAAGATTCGTAGTGTGAATGAAATAATTTGTTTAAAAGTAATTTTAATTGTTGAATCTCTTCATCGTTTAATTGCTTTGTCACCGTTTGATGTGCATCCATGACAACAGGAAGAATGGCCTTTTTGACCTCGTCCCCTTTTTCTGTTAAAAGCAGATGATGTGAGCGCCGGTCTTGTTCATTATAGATCTTTTTGACAAGCCCTTTTCGTTCCATAGACTGGATCATTCTGACGACAGTGGTTTGATTTTTATCAATTCCTTCTGCCAATTCTTTTTGAGTAGTCCCCTTTTCACTACTCAGAATACTTATAATACTCCATTGTTCAGGCGTGACCCCGTAAGGCTTTAACCTGTTCGTAAAATAATTGGTCATTTTGAGATCGGTACGATGAACGAGATAGCCTATTAAATCTTGTAAATCCATGTAAACACCCTCTATGAAATTTATATGCTATAGCATTTATATTAGTGAAGCCTTTGAAAATTGTCAAATCATCCATCTGCTTGTTTAAAATCAATCCCTGACAAGATATATGGCACTGCTGATTTGATAAACTCCTCTGATGATAAGTGCGAACTATTTTTTCTCCACTCAACAGAAGCTCCGTGAATTCCCCAACTTAAAAAAACAGCTGTGACCTTCAGAATTTGCTTTTCGACATTTGCATATTGATTGATTAACAATTGATAAAAAATAATTTCAAGCTGTTCCCTCACAATAGGAGCAAGTTCAGTTTCATATTCTACTTGGCAGCGGTTATGCAGAGATTGTTGGAAATTCGTTAGTGCTTTAAAAATATTGATAATCGTATCTTCATCAAGTTTACGATGATTGAAATTTATACTTTCTAAATTAATCGATAATACTTCTGATAGTGTTTTATCCAGCAAATCGTATTTATCCTCAAAATGATAATAAAACGTCGCGCGGTTGATCATGGCTTCTGCCGTGACATCTTTGATCGTAATATCCTTAAATTCCTTTTTCGATGAAAGTTTAATAAATGACTCCATGATTAACTTACGCGTTCTTAGGACCCGAGGGTCTGTCTTGGGCTGTGGCATCTTATCCCTCCTCCTTTTTCAACACATCTATCAATCTGTTGGATAAACAACAAATTGAAGAAATTATTGGTGTTGGTCTCACTCATTGTGTCTTAAGATTTAATTGTAAAGTAAATCATTGCTTGATTCAAACAAACTGATAGGCAATAGCGTTCCTACAAAATTTGAGGAGGAAAATGAAATTGAAAAACAATGAGATGTTTTGTGATATAGAAACAGGTGTATGTGGTGTAGGTGAAGAAGAGGATATTCAGGTCATTGATTTTCAGCAACCTAAAAAAACAATAACGCTCTATTATGTAACAGATCCAATTTGTTCGCATTGCTGGGCAATTGAACCTGTGCTGCGTCGATTTAAAGAGCAATATGGACATTATTTTCATTTTCAGACTGTGTTGGGTGGACTGTTAGAGAAATGGCATGGCGGTCCAATTGATCCTGCAAACGGAATTTACAAACCTGCTGATGTGGCTGGTCACTGGAGAGAGGTTGGAGAACATTCCCGCATGCCAATTGATGGGTCTTTAATGATTGACAATCCTGTTCAATCTTCCTACCCCCCCTCTCGCGTGTTCAAAGTGATTCAAAAACATCATGATGATGCACTAGCCTATACTTTTTTACGCCGTGCGAGAGAAGCGCTATTTGCATTCAATCAAAATATATCGGATATCACGGTGTTAATTGACATCGTCAACGATCTTGGACTTAATGGAGATGTGATTGTACATGAAGCGGAGCTGCCAAGCGGCCAGGAATTATTAAATCAAGATTTTACTCTAGTTCGAGACCTTGGTGCTAGAGGTTTCCCAACGATCATCTTCGTCAACGAAGAAAATAAAGGAGTCAAAATCACGGGTGGCCGCTCATTTGAAGTCTATGTTGAAGGATTAAAGCAAGCTTTAAACACTGAAGAACTTGAACCGAAAAAACGCCCAGCTGTTTCTACCCTGCTCGAAAAAGAAAAACTTCTATTTTCTAAAGAAATTGAAGTGATGTACGATGTTGACCAATCAGATGTACGGTCTTTTATGAAGAAAGAACTTCCGCAGCAGCAGTATCAAATGAAAGAAGTGCTGGGGGAACTGTATTTTACAACTTCAACATAAGGAAAATGACGATGGCACATTTATTACAGGTGGATTTTAAGATGAAAGGCCCTTTCGGTGATGAAATGGCAAAAGAGTTTGCTGATTTAGCGAAAAGTATAAATGAGGAAGACGGATTCATATGGAAAATATGGACGGAGAATCCGGAGAAGAATGAGGCTGGCGGAATCTACTTATTCGAAACAAAAGAAGCAGCTGAAAACTATCTTGAGATGCATTCTAAAAGAATCACTAGCTTTGGAATAACAGACATCAACGCTAAAATCTTTAACATAAATGCTCATCTTACTCATATCACAAAAGGTCCATTAAAAACTCATCAAGGTTGACACATGAAAAAAAGAGCGGCTGATGGCTGCTCTTTTTTCGTGTGATTTCATCGATTCATCCACTTTACATTTTCTTTTTTCTCTTCATTGACGACGAGTTGGAAGATATCAGGTCTTGAATAATGCCCGACTACATCGAAGTCGAATTGACTAGAAGAAATATCACGCAAATCAAGATCTGCCAGCAGTATCTCTTCCTGACCATAGACAGGTTCTTTTATATATTCGCCTAAAGGACCGACTATTGCACTCCCCCCTCGGCACATCTCATCAGGAGAAGATGCTAATTCATCATAGCAGGCTAAATCTTTAGGATACATCTCTTTATTCACATATTGATTACAAGATAGAACGAAGCATCGGCCTTCTGCGGCAATATGGCGAATCGTAGATTGCCATAGTTCCCTGGAATCTGCCGTAGGGGCTATATAGATTTGGACGCCTTTTGCATACATCGCTGCTCTAGCTAATGGCATATAGTTTTCCCAGCAAATTAAAGCGCCTATTTTACCGTACGGTGTATCGAAAACCGGCAGTGTGCTGCCATCCCCCTCTCCCCATATGAGTCGTTCGGAACCTGTCGGCTTTAGTTTACGGTGCTTTCCAAGTAAGGCTCCATCTGGTCCGAAAAACAATACGGAACAATATAAAGTCCCGCGACTTGATTCATCATCTCTTTCAATGACACCGATGACGAGGTAGACACCAGCTTTGCGGGCTGCTTCTCCTAATCTGTCAGTCGTTCTACTTGGAACTGGAACTGAATTTTCTAAGTAACGAAGCCAGTCCTTTCTTCCTTCTGGAGAACGGCTTCCTACTGTGGCGCCAAAAGCTAGTCCTCTAGGATAGGCAGGTATAAAAGCTTCAGGAAATACAACAATATTGGCTCCTTTTTCTCCGGCCTCAAGTGTTAACGAAATGGCTTTTTCAGTACATGCTTCTCTATCCATAATGACAGAAGCAGCTTGCACAACAGCAACTCTACATGTTGACATCTTACCCCCTCCTTATTCTCAGTGTAAAAATAAACGTTTATAATGTACAATATATCATCATCATAATGAGTATGCCTTATTGGAATAATGGGAGGGTAAAATGAACATACGGGACTTTGAAATATTTAAAACGATTGCGGATTGTGGAAGTTTTTCAAGAGCAAGTGAAAAGCTTTTTATCGCCCAGCCTTCCCTCTCTAAAACCATTCAAAAATTAGAGAAAAAACTGGGTGTCATCCTTTTCGATCGGTCAAATCGAATTTTCAAGTTAACGGATGAAGGAGAGCTTGTATATGAAAAAGCGATTGCGGTACTGCAGCAAATGAATGAATTGCAAATGGAGCTGGGTGATACCGACACGCATATTCGCGGCCATTTAAAGATCGGTCTGCCGCAAATAATTGGTACCTTTTTCTTTTCGAAAGTGGCAAAAGCTTTTACTCAAAAGCATCCAGATGTGACGCTCGAAATGATTGAGGAGGGCGGCTTACATGTAGAAAAACTCGTTGAGAAAGGCGAAGTAGATGCGGCCTTTATTGTCATACCTGCCCAAAGTCATGAATTAGAAGAACAACTCATTTTTGAAGCGCCGTTTGTGGCTTGTTTACCAAAAAATCACGCTTTAAAAGATGAACAACAGCTCTCGCTTGAACAGCTTAAAGAGGATAAATGGATATTGTTTGATTCTTCATTTGCGTTAAGTCAAGTGATTTTAGAAAGCTGCCGTAAGGAACATTTTGTTCCCGATGTCGCTTACAGCACAACACAATGGGATTTGCTTTTGACATTAGTTCGTGATGAATTAGGAGTTGCGATCATTCCAAGTCCTTTAACGGACATGTATAAAGAGGACATTTGTGTAAAACCAATTAGCAGTCAATATATTCCCTGGAAAATTGGCATTGTCGTGAAGAAAGGTCGATATAAAACACGTGCTTTGAAGGCTTTTTTAAAAATCGTCACGGATATATACTATGGAGAAACAAAAAAAGCCTAATTCTCAAGGCTTTTTTCATTTTAGATCACTTTCTGCTCGTTTTCTTAATTAAGTCCACGCCATCGTATGATAGACTTTCTGTGTGCGTCCGGCAGTATAGCCGCCGATTGGTTCTGGGAATGCGTCATATCTTTTCATTCTTTTGTCCCCCTTATGATTTAAAGTGAGTGTGAAAGACCATTGCAAGATAAGGGCTCTCAAAATGATGACCGCTCTCTTTATGTTTCGAGCTTTATGATATAATAACTTGTCAATGCCAGCCGTTTAGTGAAACAGAAATGAACTTTTGGAAGGTATTCATCCTGGTTAAAGATTAAAAGATAGGTGATCACAATGAGAAGGCTTGAGTCTGGTATGTCAGTAGACAATGAAATATTTTCTGATATTGTCAGGTATGAACACGAAACGATAAGCGGATCGACGATTAGCAACTCGAATGTTCATTCGCCTATATTTTGGAGCTGTCAGCTGCGTCATCTTGTATTTAATACGTGTGATCTGACGAATGCGAGATTTTTTGCAGGTAGTACGATTGAGCATTGTACTTTTATTCGTTCCGATTTGCGCTCTGTTGGGATTGCTAAAGGCGAGGCTGTTTTTACGAATTGCGAATTTTCCTCCTGTGATATTGGAGAATGCTGTGTTTATCAACTGTACATTTTATCAATGTAGGTTTAATGACCGCATTTTACAAGCAGCGAATATTGTTCATTGCACTTTTACAGGTAAGCTAGTGGATATAACGTTTGAGGGAAATGGTAAACAAAAGCTGATCGCCAACTTTGAAAACTGCATTCTTGACGGTGTTCGCTTTACAGGCTGTGACCTGTCGCAATGTATTCCGCCAGCTTCCAAAAACCATCTATATGTTGAAAAGGTCTCCGCGCGTGTCAAACAGGCATTGCTGAAGATAAATCATGACCCTCACCTTTCTGACGAGGATCGGAAAGTACTAGTACGCAGCATGCGCAAGCTTGAGCATATGGAACAATATATTTTTAACACGGCGCATATGGAGAAAATACATGGGGCTGATTATGTGGAGCGATTTTTCAGTTATCTGGAATGTAACGAAGAGAACGCTTGATGTCCCTCTTCCTGCTAAGTTTAGGTCGTACATCAACTTCGAGTATATTTGAGTGGAATCAGTTCCCCTATTTTCACTTTGACTAGTTCGCCATCTATTTCTAAGATGACAAAACATTCTGGTCCGAAATCTGAAATAAGCTCTCTACAGATGCCGCAAGGGCTTACGACCCTCAATCTTCTATCGTCTTCATCTGAATATGGATGCCGAACGGCAACAATTGTATCAAAATCTTTATAGCCATTCGATAAAGAACTGCCAATTGCAATGGCTTCTGCACAAACCGTTACCCGTCCGATATACGCTTCTATATGGACAGCCGAGATCATTTCTCCTGTTTTCATGCGGATAGCGGCTCCTACATGGTGTTTATCCTCTTCATAAAGGCTCGTAATCTTCTTTTTTGCTTCGTCTATTAACTCTACATCTTTTGAAGTAAGATTAAATGTGTGCATGGTGTCCCCTTCCCCCTTCTATGCTCGTTTTGAATATACTGATCTATTATACCAAACTCAGATAATGAGCGTTTCTTGAAGATGAGTTGAATGGAACCAAAAAAAGCTGATTTTTGTGAATATCAGCTTTTTCGTTATGCTCTTTTATAGCGGGCATACATATAGCGAATGATTTTTGTGATGACAGAGGTACACATGCATAAAAAGGTCATCACCATAACCCAATACATATTTGACATGTCAAACCCAGTATAGGCAAATATGAAAATAGTGGAGACGGCAAATGTGATGATAAGAACGATATAAACTCGCTTAAAGATGCAGTAGCCAACAATCCCCCAAATCAAAGATAACAAAGGCAATGTAAATAAGATCAGCGCCATAGGATGAAGAAAGAAAACACTCATCATGTCACTCTCCTTTATGAACGGGTGAAGAACCGAATATGTATCATATTAATAGGAAATTCGTGCGTTGTAAACAAAAATTGGAATTTAAGGAATTTTTAATCTGAGGTGAATTGACAATCTAAATGTATTTCATGTTGAATGGAAAAAGACTGCTTTCAGTAAGCAGCCTATTTTTTCGAATATTTAAGTCAGAGCATTTTGATGTGTGAAAAAGACCTAACTATTTATCACCTGAATGATTTTTTCCTGAGCATCTTGTGCCTCAGGGATTGGCATGACGACAAACACATGCAGCATTTCTGGGTAAACAAAGGTTTTCATGTTAATTCCTTGTTCTGTTAGCTTTTCATCCAGCTTTAGTGCATCTGGATATAAAATATCATGTGTTCCAATAAAATGAGTGATCTTCCCAAGACCATGAAAGTCCCCGTGAATTGGACTGATTAATGGGTCAGTTACCTTTTTATCTGCTGCCCACATTTTTGTAATGACATCTATTCCTTCTGGCGCTAGAATGGGATCTTTATCGGCATATTCAGATATAAGAGGATTGCTTAAACTCATATCAACACATGCAGATAATAAAATAATATCCTTCGGCTGTGGCAGACTTTCCATCTTTAAGAGATGCGCCAGGCCAAGTGAGATATTTCCGCCCGCTGAATCTCCCATAATCGTTAATTGATCGGTACTCTCAACCGTTTTTAGTATTTCTTTATATAGATTTAAGATTTTTGGATAAGTATCTTGGTAGCTATAATGAGGTAATTTAGGATATATAGGAGCGACCACTTTGGCATTAAGGGATTGAGCCATTTTATCCATGTACCACCAATGGAAATTAAGAGGCTGGTTTATCCAAGCACCACCATGTATATAGAGAATCACCTTTTGCTTTTGCGGCATTCGGTCATTCAATGTGAAAACCTGCATTCCTTCGAAAATTTGCTCCTTTATTTCACTCACTAGTTTCACATCATCTCCGATTGCATAAGGCTTCATATTTTCTATTTGAGATAGAAAGTTTTTGGTTTTTTCGACACTAGCAAAACTCTCTTTATTACTTTGGGACGTGAATAATGTTTCAAATTGAATACTTTCTTCAGAACGTTCTCCGTTAAAAATTTCGACACTCATTGTATTTTCTCTCCTTTAAGCAGATATGTTTATTCGTCATCCTCATTCATCACACGAAATGATTTGAGATACACTTGTACTTCTTTCTCAGGAGTCTTTAATAAGTTAGATAAAAGGTCTTGAATGAGGCGCAGGCTTTTGATTTTCTTTTCAATTTCTTCATGTTTATGTTTTACAATTCTTTTTAAAGTATCTAGTTCTATGTCTTGACTCAGCATTTCCAATATTTCTTTTATTTCCTTTAGTGAATAACCTAATGATTTGGCATCTTTGATCAATTGAATTTTCACAATGTAATCTTCTGTGTATAGTCTATAACCGTTCGATCGGCGTCTCGGGACAGGTAAAATGTTGTGTTCTTCATAGTAACGAATTGCGGCAGGGCTTATTCCAGTTTGTTTGGCAAGTTCACCTCTAGTCATCAACTCCATTGTTACTCCTTTTTCGTGATTTTGTCTTACTATAATTACATTATAAAGGTTGAACTATACTTCAAGGTCAAGAGATGTTTTCGTGAAAAATAAAACACCATCGCATGCAGCCGGTTAAGGCGCCCTGAGATGGTGTTTTTCATCATTCAATCTGCTTTTATAGGTCTTCTCCATTTGATGCAATTACATTTTTGTACCAGAAAAATGAATCTTTACGGTAACGATTCAGTGTCCCATTTCCTAGGTCGTCTTGATCCACATAGATCAAACCATAGCGTTTAGTCATTTGAGATGTTCCGCAGCTGATTAAGTCAATACAGCCCCAAGGTGTATATCCCATTAAGTCAACACCTTCTTTTACTGCTTCTTTCATCTGTTCAATATGTTTTTTCAAATAATCAATTCGATAATCATCGTGGATTTTTCCATCTTGTGTAAATGTATCTCTTGCGCCAAGTCCATTTTCACAAACAAATAAAGGCTTTTGGTATCTGTCATACAGTTTAATTAATGAAATGCGCAGACCCATTGGATCGATCGGCCAATCCCATTGTGATAATTCCAAGTGTTCATTTTTAATTGGACTGTCAAACGTACCCGCTAGCTCAGCGGCATCTTCACGCGCTTCTGCTACGTGTGACATATAGTAGCTGATTGCAACAAAATCAACAGTGCCCTCTTTCAAAATTTGTTCATCCTGCTCTTCAATATCCAGCTTAATTTGATTATCTGCAAAATATTTCACCATGTATGTTGGATATTCGCCTCTAGCTTGAACATCAGGATAGAACATATTCAATTGATTCGATTTAACTGCCTGCAGCTGATCCTCTGGTTTTGTTGTTTTTGCATAGGCTTCGATTTGGTTAATCATACAGCCAATTTGGACATCTGGAATGATTTCCTTCGCTGCCTTCACTGCTAATGCACTTGCCACAAATTGATGGTGAGATGCTTGGTAAGCAGCCTGTAATTTATGGTCTACTAAATCCTCTAAAATGCCAGCACCTGTATAAAGACTATTGAGGTTCATATTCATTTCATTAAATGTAATCCAATATTTCACTTTGTTTTTATATCTTTCTAAAATCGCACGTGCGTATTTTTCGAACAATGGGACAAGCTCTCTACTCATCCATCCATTATATTTCTCTGTTAAAGTAATCGGCATTTCATAATGAGACATTGTTACTAGCGGTTCAATTCCATATTTCGCACATTCATCAAATACTTTATCGTAAAAAGCCAATCCTTCTTCGTTCGGCTTGTCCTCTAAACCTGTTGGAAAGATTCTTGCCCATGAGATGGACAAACGAAAGACTTTAAATCCCATTTCTGCAAACAGTGCGATATCTTCTTCATAACGATGATAAAAATCAATTCCGCGTCTTTTTGGGAAATCAAATGCATCAGGATTTTCCTTGTATTTGTTTAGTTCAGCTGAACTAACATCGAATGTAAAGTTGTTTACTTTTCCTTGTGCATAGGGATCTTTATATGCTGCGTAGTCTGAAGTTGACAGCCCTTTCCCGCCTTCTAAATATGCGCCCTCTATTTGATTGGCAGCTGTTGCGCCACCCCATAGGAAATTATCTGAAAAACCTTTTTTTAATTCTTTCATTTCAATCATCCCTTCTATTTATGATTAATGAATGAGCATTAAGAGTTTATTTTCTCCTGCGTTGACATAAGAGTCACCTGTATGGATGACATCCAGGTACTTCGAGGAATTAGTGACGATAATAGGTGTCACAACATTTAATTTTTTTGATTGAATTCCTTCTATATCAAATGATAATAAATGATCCCCGATAGTGATTTCATCTCCTTCTTCCACCAATACCTCAAAGAATTGACCATTTAGGCTGACGGTATCAATCCCTACATGTATTAATAATTCAATCCCATCATCTGAAACCAAACCTATTGCATGTTTAGTAGGTGTAACGGTCACTACTTTTCCGGAAAACGGTGCTTGTACCACCCCCTTATCAGGCATAATCGCTACTCCCTTGCCCATCATTTCGCTTGAGAAGACGGCATCATTGACTTCAGATAAAGGAACGACCTGACCAGTTATAGGTGCTTGTACTTCATAAGGATTTACTTGTCTAGTAGCTTGTTGATTGACTGTATTCTCTGAATTTTTAGATGACTTTCCTTGTTTTAGCGGCTGACCTTCTTCTTTTGTGGCAGGTTCTTTGAAACCAAGGAACATAGTGACAAGAAGTGAGACCAAAAAGCTCAGCGCTATTCCAATTAAAGCGAGCTGGAAATTGTTTGTGCCTTTCATAATGTAAGTTGGCAGAGATGTAATACCTGGAATTGAAAATGCTGTCGTTTTGACTGAAAATAAACCATAAAAACATCCGCCAACTGCGCCGCCAATTAATGAAGCATAGAAAGGCTTTTTCAATCTCAGTGTGACTCCATAAATGGCTGGTTCTGTGATACCAAAGAAACTCGGAAGCAATGTTGATAATGCCAAAGACCTTGTTTCTACTCGTTTTGTGCGAATGATGACTCCTAAAACGGCGCCTGCTTGTGCCATATTGGCAATAAAGTTCATCGGAAGCAGCATGACATCGTATCCAACTTTTTCAAAGCTGGCAAACGTGCTAGGGAAGAATGCGTAATGCATCCCAGTTAGCACAATTAAAGGCATGAGGCCTCCCATTAATAAACCTGCAATCGGCCCAGCAAAGTGGAATAAAGAAGTGAAAAAGATCTCTAAATACTGCCCGAAAACGTTTCCAATAGGCGCTATGAAAGCTAGTGTAAGAGGCGCTGTGATCATTAAGCTCAGTACCGGTGTAAATACGATGCTTAAAGATTTTGGAATGACTTTCGTTATCCACTTATCGATAAAGCTAAGTAGCAGTACTCCTAAAATAATCGGTAAAACGGAAGAAGTATAATTATTTAATGGAATACTCAATCCTAAAAAACTAAGTGGGTCTGCTCCTTTTGCTGCCCCTTCCACCATCGTGGGATACAATAAAATCCCAGCGAGTGCCATCGCGAGAGATTCTCGCGTTTTAAATTTCTTCGCTGCAGAATAAGCAATGAGAAAAGGTAAAAAGTAAAAGACAGCATTTGAAAAGATTTGTAGTACAGCATAGGTAGAGCTTTTTTCCGTCAGCCAGCCTAAACTAACGAACAAAGCCATGATCCCTTTAATCAATCCACTACCAACAATCGCCGGCAAAATCGGTGTGAAAATTCCGCTAATGACATCGAATACGACTTCGATTGGATTCATCTTTGACGTATTTTTAGCAGGAGAAGAATCATTGCTGCTGTCACCAATCAGATGGTCTATTTCCTCATAGACTTCTGCAACTTTTGCTCCAATAATGACTTGGAATTGTCCGCTTTGGAATTGCGCTCCGAGCACTCCATCTACTGTTTTCAGTTCATCTACTTTTACCTGTTTTTCATCGTTGATATTAAATCTCAGCCTCGTAATACAATGCCAGCTTTGAGATATATTGCCTGTTCCGCCGATTAATTTGATAATTTCTTGCGCCAATTCTTTGTTGTTCATGTCTTCACCCCTTCATTTTCACAAAAAAAACCTAAACAAAATCCACCATTAGAAAGACCATTCTTCTAAATGGAGATTTGTTTAGGTTAATGCTTTTTCATAACACGCCTAAAAGAAATCATGTATTCTGTTGATGTTTCTTTGTGATTCTTTCAATATGAATGACTAGAAAAACAAGTTCGTCTTCTGTGACATTCCAATTAAATTCACGTTTTAACATTTCTTTAATAATCAAACCGCATGCATAGCTCTTCATATAACGATCCTGAATTAATTCTTTTAATGAATCATCCATCTGCTGAGGCGGTTGATTTGTTTCTTGTCTGACAATAAAATATCTCAAATGAGTGATAAACCTCGAATAATCTATCGATGATTTATCTAATACCATCTCGAAAATGTTTTGAATAATCTTAACGATTTCCTTCGTGAGATGGGTCATTTTGATCGTATCTCCCATAGACTGACCATCTATTTGAGCGTTTACAAAATGAAGGGCAATGAGTGAAGCTTCTGTATCTTCAAAAGTAATCCCCATCATTTTTTGAATAATTTTAAGTGCTTTTTTCCCAATTTGATATTCTTGAAAATATAGATGTGGAATTTCCCATACGATAGGGTTTTCATATTCCATTTTTTCTCGATGCCTTTGAATAGAAAAGGTAAGATGATCAGATAGCGAAAACAGCATGCTGGAACCTAATTTTTTATTCAACATCTCTTCGCCCATATGAATGATTTTTTCAGTTAATAAAAGAATATCAGTTGGGATAGCGGCAAGTTGAGATTCTAATGGAGACGTCTGATCAGAATAAAATGTCTTACTGACAGCGCTCTCATCAAGAGTATCACCTTTTTTCTTCTTAAAGCCTATTCCTGTACCAAAAACAACTACTTCATTTTGAGTGTCTGTTAGAGCCAATACGATATTATTGTTTAAAACTTTAACGACGGTGAACATCTTCATCCCACCTTACCTAAAACTGCTAAAAAAAGCATAAAAAAACACCAAAATCTCAGCAAACAACGTACAAATGTACAACATGTTTACCTGACTTGGTGGTGCCTGATGATATCAGTAACACTCCTGCATCGGTTACGACTTTATTGTAAACACAGGATAAACCAAAGTCAACTATTTTTTTCGGTAAGATAGATTTAAATACCTATATTATAGTATGTCGTTTATAAATTATTTTAAAAGGTAAATAAGTTTAAGGTTGCTGTAAGGTTCGGATTAATACAGGTTAAGGTTCAGGTAGTACAATGGGTTTGTAGTGAATAAATCATAGAGGTGAAACGTTTTGAGAGAAAATAAAATCTTGTCTTCATTATGTTACTTTAGTATCTTTTTTGCACCATTTTTGTTCCCAATTATCGTCTATTTCTTAGGTCAGGACGACGTGAAATATCATGCGAAAAAATCATTATGGACGCATATTATTCCTTATTTGATTTTTGGTATTGGCATCCTTGGTTCAGGTTTACTTGGTATGAAAGATATCAGCCATGCGGGGCCTTTCTTAATTGCGACATATGCAGTAACATTCCTTGTTGCTATCTACTTCTTCATTTGGAACATTGTGAAAGGCATTAAAGTGTTTTCAGAATAAATAATAGGTAGGTGAAAAACGGTTCTGTTGTTGATCAGAACCGTTTTTTTTGTATGTTTTCATGCTGGTAGTTGGATGTCAATTGTTGTTCCTTTTCCTACACTGCTACGGATCGTGATATCCCCGCCGTGCTTGACGATAATATCCTTTGCAATAGCCATCCCAAGACCAGAGCCTGCATGCGAAACTCCTGTATTCGTCCCTCTGTAATAGCGGTCAAACACTTTTTCCAGCTCTGCCTCTTCTATTCCTCTGCCGTTGTCTTGAATCGTAATATGGGTTCTTTCTTTTTGTTCAAGCTGTACAATAATCGTCACATCAGGATCATTGTGAACGAGGGCATTTAAAATCAGATTGGTGACCGCTCTTCGAATGAGGATTTTATCAATATTCAGCATGAGCTTGTCTTTCATTCGTTTGAAGCTCAATCGTCTGATCGGCA